>JAQGJI010000170.1 GCA_028290685.1 Devosia sp.
GAGGACAGCTGAGCGCTGCGGCGGCTGGTTTCGATGAACGGCTTGTATTCGGCCTTGGCCAGATCCAGAAGATTGACCTCGCCGCGCCAGGCGCTCATCAGGTAAGCCATTGAATCGGATGACACACTGCCAAACAAAGTGGCAAAGTCCGCCAGCGCGCGGGAGCGGTCGCCGTCGTGACTGGTGGCATGGATCAGCACCTTGAGCCCCTCATAGGCCGAACAGCCAAAGGCGCGCAGAATCACAAACAGCGAAGCCCCCGTGACATCGTGCGCGATTTGCCCGCAGCGAACCTCATCAAGCCCGGTGATCTGGGACAGCAGGCGGGTGACCTCGGGGCGGCGATTTTCCGAGAACAGCTTCATCAGCGCTCTGGTCAGTTCGGCATTGGCAACTGTGAGCTGCTCGATGGTCTTCTTGATCGGGGCCCGAGGGGTTTCCCGCTGGGAAAACGCCTGGATGACCTTGAGGCGATCATTGTCCGAAAGGTCGAAAAAGGCTGGCGCCAGAAGGGCCGCGTCGAAGTCCGGGCGCTTGGCCAGGGCCTCGGCGACCATGTGATCCATTTGGGCCGAGCGGGCCAGGGCACTGAGGTATGCGCCGCGCGGTACGATGTGGGTATTGGAGGCCAACACCCTGTAGACCTTGCGCGAATTCATCTGGAACAGCTTGGCCAGCACGACATTGGAAAGGTCGGCGCGGGCAGCAAGGGTGGCGGCCGAAGTGATGTCGTAGCGCCCGATGACATCGAGCATGGTGGCTTCGGACAGCTCGGCGGCACCCTGCAGGAAGGTGTTGAGGTCCTCCCCGATATTGTCCACCACGAGGCGCTCAAGCGTGGGGGAGAGCATTTCTGCGCGGCCCAGGATGGCGGCGCCCTTCGCCTTGGCCTGGGGCCCGGCAATGGGAAACAAACGGCTGGCCAGGGCCTCGAACTGTTCCATTTCGGGAGCCGTCGGCTTGCCGCGCCGGGTATAGGCGTCGCAGGCCGCGATCAGCAGCGTATTGGTGCGATCAACGCCGCCGCTCTCGATCAGCAATTGAAATGTCTCGTAGGGCTGGAAGCCAAGCATGGGCGGGACCGTCGGTGGGCAAATCACATCACATTCGATGTGCAATCACTCTTGCCGCCAATTCGTTAGCGGACTGTTAACCTTGACGATCCCTTAATGCCTCACAGCTGCGAGGGGTGTCGCGCTTTCTGATTTGTATCGCAACAGCAACACGAGACGCTGTCTCCGATGGGACCGGAGCACACAGTATTTGGAGGCCGGCTTGGGAAAGCTCGTCAAATTCGATCAACGCCGAAAACCCATGGCTGCTGCGGCCAAGCCGCCCGGCAGCGCACAGATTATAATGTTCACCGGGGTGCGCTATGAACGCAGCACCGCCCCGGCAACGACCCTTGATCCGTCACGCCCCAAGCGCAAGCGTGGCTGATCGACCGCCCCATTTTTTGCGGCTGGCGTCGATCGGCGCGCTGGCCCTGCTTGCCGTCGGCTGCGTTGCGCGCCCGGTGGGCGATCTCGGCCGCGCCGCGCCCAGCTTTACCCATGATACAGCCATGCCGGTGGCGGGGGATTATTTTGCCCGCCAGCGCGATGAGGCTGTTTCCAGTTTCAACCGAACCGATGGGGAAGAGGAGATGCACAACCGCATCTGGCGCTTCCTTGTTGCCCCCCATGCCAAGGACTGGATGTTTGATTCCTCGGTGGAGCTGCAGCGCACCCGCATCGTGGCAGCGCGCGACACCGGGTTCACCATCGAGCGCTACTACAACTGGCTGCGCCAAACACCCTATCAGTCGTCTCGCACGCGCTACGCAACAGTGGGTGCGCATGTGCAGTCCGATATCGATACCTTGCCCACCACCTTCGCGGCGATCTGCCGGGTGATCGAAATCGATCGCCAGCGGGCGCTCGCCCTGTCCGGGCTGCGACAGGGCCTTGCGCCAGACGTCGCCGGTGACGTCGCGGCCCGGAAAGCGGAAAACACGGCGTCGATCTCCTGGTTCGTACGGGCGCTCAACTACCGCTTCGACAGCTACGATTTCGCGCTGGACAATCTTCTGGTTGAAACGCCGCACGAGCAATCGCTCGCCGTCGATGAAAGCTTGCGCCGCCTGTCCGGCTTTGTCGCACGAGCCAGCCACGGCGATTTCTGCGACGGGGCAAGCAACCGCGGCGGCGCGGCTCGCTTGACGATACCGTCGCGCTACCACCGTAACGGCGACACCGAAATCGTGCTGCCCAAATAGGGTGCCCGAAACCCCCGGTTGGGGCTTCCGCCCGGGTGCCCACCGCGCCGGGCTGGCACAGCTCTGGTCATCAGGCACCGCTCAGGGGCGAGGCCCGCATTGGGTCTGCGCCAGAACGTCCGCGAAGCGCTGGCGCATGGCTTCGTGCGGCGGGGCGAGGCGGACCAGGACGGCAATCTTGTCCGATGCAGCTTCAACCACCAGCACGCCTTCGGCGACATCCAGTTGCTGCTGCGCCAGAAGCCGGGTCTGGGCGGCGTTGAAGATGCCGATTTCGAGCACCTGGCCAATGCCGTCGCGATTGGTGGTGGAGTAGGTCACGACACCAGCCTCATTGTAGAGCGCCACGGACCAGAAGGCGTTGGGCAGCAGGCCGCTGACATAGCCGGGGCCTTCGGCCAGATCGAGCTGGCACAGGCCATAGACAATGGCGGGATCAAGTCCGAGCGGGTTCGGTTCGCCCGCAACGACCGGCGGCAGCAGCAACATCCGGTTGTCGGCTTCAAATGCCTCGATCCGGGTCCAGAGGTTTTCCTCCGCAAGGCTGGGCAAAGTGAGAATGACGATGATGTGGATAATGCCGCCAAGCACCACACCGCCCACGAGCCAGAGCAGGAATCGTATCATGCGCAATCCCCCCGAACGATCGAGGGCATGGATTCATCGCTCGAAAAACCGGAAAACACGGCCGTGTCATAAAGGGTGAGCTTGAGCGTGAACTCTCCTGTGCCCATCAGTTCGAGCCAGTTCTGCGGCATGAGCCGGGTGCCGGCATAAACGATGATCGAGCCATCATTGGCACGCGCGATATCGCCCGAGCGAATGACCAGGGGCTGCCCGGGGGCCGCAAGGTTGCGCCCCTCGGCGTCGACGGCGACCAGGGTCCAGAACGTGGCGAGCGGAGTTCGGCCCTCGATGCGATAGGTGCAGGCAAGCGTCAGGGGGTCGCCATTGTTGTCGGTCGTCGCAGTGAACTGCAGGCCTTCGGACTGGCCGATCTGCAGCGCCGCCTCCCGTGCCAGATGGCCCATGGTGTAGGGATTTGGCCGGTTGGAGCCGACATCGGGCCAGGCTGTCCACGGGCCGACGCGGGCCACCCCGAACAGGCGCCCGTCGGTCAGGGCATAATAGCTCAGCCCGAACCCGACGCCGAGCGCCACGGCAATCATCAGCAGAAGATATAAAACAAATCGCACGGATCAGCGGCTCGGGAATGCTGGGTTCGGCATAGGCAGGCTGACCTGACGCGGGAAGTGGCTAAGCTTAGGCTATAGCAAGGGGGCGCGGCTGGCGGAAGGGTGGAGTAGCCTTATACCAAATCATCAATGCTGAGCTTGAGCGCGTCTGCCAATTTGCGGATCGTTCCAATAGAGCCAGACTTACGACCCGCTTCAATATCGGCGATCTGGACCCGATTGACGCCGGAGGCAGAAGCAAGGGCTGATTGCGTCAAGCCGCGATATTCACGGTAAACGCGCAGCGGGCTTTCGCCGTCTATCATGCGATCGACCAGTTCGGACGGAATGAGCTCTTCTTTTCCTTCGGTCAAAGCAGCCTTGACCCGACCGTAAGCAGCGATATCGGCCAAATCCTCAGCAGCCTCAAGCAGGCGCTCGTACTCAGCGCGAGCAATGGTGATCATCTCATTCATGGGCGACCTTCCTACTCGTAAATCCCACCTCTGGGCCCTATCGCTTGGACCTCCAGAACCACGCCGTCTTCCATGATGATGCGCCAGTTACCAACTCGAAGCCGAATGGCGCCTGAACCCTGCAATGTCTTAATGTTGTTCGCTTGTGATGCTGGATCAATTGCGTATTCGATAATCTTTTTTCGAATGCGTATTGCGGTGTTTGACGGCATTTTGACAAGTGCACGCGCTGCGCCCTTGGTGTAAATGATCTGCTTCACAACACCAAGTGTAGCTGCAGGCTACAATGCCGTCAAGAGCTACAGCCCTTCCATCGCCACGGGAACGCTCGCCCGGGCCTCGGTGGTGATGCCGCCGGCAGCCAGGGTCTGGTTGATCAGATCGGCCAGATCGACCAGCTTGCGGGCGGCCTGCGGAGTGAGGCTGGGAGGGCGCTGGATGATTTCTTCGGGCAGCACGGTAGCATCGTCTTCGGCGATCACCACGGGCTCGGGCACGAAATCCACGCCGAACACCGGCAGGATATCGGTATTGGTGTGGGCATAGGCCATGAACTTCTGCCAGGCCATTGCGGGCAGGGTGCCCCCGGTCAGGTCATTGGTTGGATGATAATCGTCGTTGCCGAACCAGACGGCGGCGACGAAATTGCCGGTGAAGCCGCAGAACCAGGCATCGCGATAGGACGAGGTGGTGCCTGATTTACCCACGGCCGGAACGCCGGGAACCTCCGCCCTGCGCCCGGTACCACCCGTGACGACGCCGCGCAGCATGGAGTTCATGTTGGCCACCGTGGTTTCGCTCAGGATGCGTTCGCGCGGCGCCTCGGAATCGGCTTCAAATACCAGGTCGCCGGTCAGGGTGGTCATGCGGGTGATGCCGTAAGCGGGTGTCTTGAGCCCCCGATTGGCCAAGACCGCGTAGGAGGAGGTCATGTCAAGAACCGAGACGGAGGCAACGCCCAGCGCCAGTGAACGGGTGACCGGATAATCGGCGGTCAGGCCCATGCGATGGCTGAGCGCCGCGATGGTGTCGCGGCCGGTCTTGATCGACAGGGTCACCGGCACAGTGTTGAGCGACTGGGCGAAGGCGCTGGCCAGCGACACCGACCCTTTGTAGGAGCGGCCATAGTTCTGGGGGCACCAATCGCCGATACACACCGGACGGTCGGTGATGGCATCGGCCGGGGTCAGCCCCAATTGCTCGAAGGCCTCGGCGTAAACAAAGATCTTGTAGGCCGAACCGGGCTGGCGGGTGGTGACGATGGCGCGGTTGAACTGCGATTTGGCATAGTCGGTGCCGCCCACCATGGCGCGGATCGCCCCCTGCGTGTCGGTAACCACCATGGCGGCCTGCTCGACGTCATACTGCTCGCTGTTTTCCCGCACGGTCGAGACGATGGCCTCTTCGGCGTACTTTTGCAGCGTGGTGTCAATCGTGGTGCGAACCACGAAATTATTGGCGGTCTGCTGGGTGGTCTCGATCAGCTTCTTGGCTTCCAGGAAGGCCCAGTCCAGGAAGTAGTTGGGAGAATTCTGGTCCTCGACGCGCGAGATTGCCGAGGCCGGATGGCGCCGCGCGGCGGTCACCTGGCCCTCGGTCATGAAGCCGGCGGCCACCAGATTGGATAGCACCAGATTGGCGCGCCCACGCGCGGCGGCCAGATCCACGTGCGGTGCATAATTGGTCGGGGCCTTGAACAGCCCGGCCATCATGGCCGCTTCGGCAAGGGAAATATCCTGCACCCGCTTGCCGAAATAGTAATCGGCCGCAGCGACCACGCCGTGATTGCCGCCGCCCATATAGGCGCGGTCGAAATACAGCTTGAGGATTTCGTCCTTGGTGTAGTTCCACTCCAGCCAGACCGCGAGAAAGGCTTCGTTGATCTTGCGCTCGAGATTGCGCTCGGGACTGAGAAACAGGTTCTTGGCCAGTTGCTGGGTGATGGACGAGCCGCCTTGCACACCACCATCGCCCGATGCGTTGTTGGCAAGGGCGCGCAGGGTGCCGACCACATCGATGCCGAAATGCTCGTAAAAACGCCGGTCCTCGGTCGCGAGCGTTGCTTTGATGAGGTAGTCGGGCATGTCGTTGAGCGGCACGGAATCGTCCGAGCGGATGCCGCGGCGCCCGATCTCGGTACCGAACCGGTCCAGAAACAGGATGGAGTAGTTTTCCGCCTTGTTGAACTCGCCGGACGCCGTGGCGTTGAAGGCGGGCAAGGCAAGCGCCACCATCAGCACGCAGCCGATCGACAGAAACGAGAAGCCGTCACTCAGGATTTCCACGAAGAAGCGCTTGATGCCGGTAACGTGGAAAACCGACATGGCATCCTGCCACCGGGTCCAGGCGCGGCCCATCGACTGGCCGAATTCGTACATCGAGGAGTCCAGCCACGCATCGGCCTGCAGCATACCAGAGGATTTTTTGCGCTTCTGCTTGGTGTAGAATGGATCTTGCACAGAATTGTCCCGGTGATGCTTCACGCAGTTTTGTGCTCTTGGTCGCGCCAAGGCAAGCCAATCGCTGGAATATGATTGCATCGGGCGCCCAGCAAGGGCAAACCCGCAACACAGTTACACATGCTGAGTAGACATGGCCTTCTGGGAAGAAAAAACGCTCGAGCAAATGACGGAGGCGGAGTGGGAGGCGCTGTGCGACGGCTGCGGTCGGTGCTGCCTGATCAAGCTCGAGGATGAAGATACGGGGATTTTGATTACCTCCGACGTGCGCTGCAAGCTGCTCGATGGCGACAGCTGCGCCTGCACCGATTATCCGGGCCGGCAAGCCAAGGTGCCCGACTGCATCAAGCTGACGCCCGACAACGTGTCCCAGATAAAATGGATCCCGACCACATGCGCCTATCGCCGGATTGCCGAGGGCAAGGGGCTGGCGTGGTGGCATCCCCTGGTCTCGGGCGATCCGCAGACGGTCGTGGATGCGGGCGTATCGGTGCGGGGCCGTACATTCCTCGAAACCGACATCGAGCCCGACGAATGGGAAGAGCACGCGGTGGACTGGCCGGAGTGGGAGCCGCCGGAAAAGCTGTAGCAGCGGGGTTCACCTTTGGTTAACCCGGCTGTGGCCTGATCGGACGGCGCTGGGGCGCCCGAGGCAGGCAGCAACATGACCGACATTGCAACCGACAGGAACGGCCATCACTTCTGGGCTCGTGTGCGCTCGGCGCTGGACGCGCTGCGGCCGGTGGGCCGCGAACAGGAACCCCCTTACGGGCAGGCAGCTATTGCGCGCCAGATCGGCGTCAAGCCAAGGCTCGGTGCGCGCATCGAGGAAGAACTGGCGGAGGCCTGGACCAAGGCCGCCCAGCGCAAGGTGCCGATGAGCCTTCTGGTGATCGAGATCGACCGCATGGAGGAGTATTTTACCGCCTACGGCAGACAGGCAAGCGATGAGTGCGTGCGCTCTTTGATGCACACCATCGCCGATGCGCTGCCGCGCGAAGGTGATGTTTGCCTGCACATGGGGCGGGGAACTTTCGTGGTCGCCTTGCCCGATCAGCCGGTGCTGCTGGCGAGAACCAGCGCCGGGCTGATTGCCGAAGCGGTCCGCCGCCTGGGGCTGGCGCACAAGGAAAGCCATGCAGGGGTGGTGACGCTGAGCATGGGCCTGGCCGTGTGCAATCCCGTTGGACCCTATAGCCGCAAATTGCTGGAGTTTGCGGCAGAGGCGCTCAAGCGCGCGCAACGCAAGGGGTTGGGGCAGTTGCACCTGGTTGATCTGTGCGCATCCCAGGAGCGCAAACCTGCAGCTTGAGCCATGCGATCGTCCCCCCCGGGTCAAGCCCGGGTGAGGATGGGTGCGCGGGTAAGGAACTTGCGAGGTTCGAGCTAACCCACTAGTAGAGCCGTCCCCCGAACTGGATGGCGTACCATGACCCTTGCTTGCGGCCTCGATTTTGGCACGTCCAACTCCACTCTTGGGCAGGTGGATGGGTCGGGCCAGCCGCGACTGCTGGCGCTCGAAGGGGAGGCTTTGACCCTGCCCAGCGTGCTGTTCTTCGGCTTCGAGGATGACCGCATCCATTTTGGCCGCCAGGCCGTGGCCGAATATGTGAGTGGCGCCGACGGACGGCTGCTGCGCTCGCTCAAGAGCGTGCTGGGCACTTCGCTGATCGGGGACGCCACGCGCGTCAAGGCGCGCAACTACGGTTTTTCCGAGATTTTGGGCATCTTCATCGGCGAACTCAAGCGCCGGGCCGAACAGCAGGTGAACCAGACCATCGATTCGGTGGTGTGCGGGCGGCCGGTCCACTTCGTTGACGATGATCCGGTAGCCGATGCGGCAGCCCAGCAGCAACTGGAGACCGCGGTACGGGGGCAGGGGTTTGCCCATGTCGATTTCCAGTTCGAGCCGATCGCCGCCGCGCTCGACTACGAACGCCAGGTCGGCGGGGAGCGTCTGGCGCTGATCGTCGATCTGGGTGGGGGCACGTCGGACTTTTCCCTGGTGCGCGTGTCGCCCGATCGCGCGCGGCTGGCGGATCGCAGCGGGGACATTCTGGCGACGGCCGGCGTGCACATCGGGGGCACCGACTTCGACCGGCTGCTCTCGATGGCCAAGGTGATGCCTGAACTGGGATTGGGCACGAAAACCCGGGACGGCAAGCGGCACCTGCCGGTTGCGCCCTACCATGACCTGTCGACCTGGCACCGGATCAACCGGCTCTACACCGCCCAGACCATGCGCGACCTGCGCGGCACCTGGCGCGAGGCGCAGGCGCCCGAGCGGGTGGCCATGATGATGGAACTGATCGAGGACCGGCTGGGCCACCGCCTCGTGGGGGCAGTGGAGGCGGCCAAGATCGCCCTGTCCGATACCGGTTCGACCGACTTCGTGTTCCCGGTCCGCGACGAGGTGATTGCAGCTTCAATGACGATCGGTGATCTGGAGCAGGCGCTGAGCGCTTCGCTGGCACGAATCGAGGCGACAATTGGCGAGACGCTGAGGCGGGCCGGGGTGGCAGGCAGTGAAGTGGACAGCTTGATCCTCACCGGCGGGTCAACGCAGGTGCCAGCGATCGCGCGGCGGCTCGAGGCGCTGTTTCCGGCGGCGGAACTGGTGCGTACGGACGTGCTGGGCAGCGTGGGGCTGGGGTTGGCAATGGATGCGCGGCGCAAGTTTGGGTGAGGGGTCACGGGCGGGGACTGGATAATTCCTGGCGCGCCAACCCCAAAACTTATCCATCTTATCCCCCCGTCACGGTGGCGGGGTATAGTTCAGCTATGGTCGCAAAAGTAGGTCAGGAGGCGGAGCGGATGGCTTGCCAGCGCCGGTTCTTGCGCTCGGAAGGGTCGGCGAGCTGGCTCGGGAAGCGGCCTCGGATGGACTGGTTGAAGAACCGGCCACGGGACTCCGCGTCACGCAGGCCCTCATAGATGAATGGGGGCACGCCGGAATACTTGTAGCGCCGGCCCTCGGGGCCAAACCAGATGGATAGTTCCTGGTCGGCCGGCTTGTAATGGATATGGCGGATCGCAGTGGACATCGGGTCCTCCCGGTTGATTCCGCAAAGACGAATCCAGCGAGATTCCAGAGAGTTCCGGACAATCGTTAAGATCGATTCACAAATGAGTCATTGGAATGGAAGCAGAGGCACAGCGACGGCCGGTCGACTGGGAGGCCGTGCGTATCGACTATGAGGCGCGCGAACTGACCAATGCCGACATCTGCACCCGCTTTGGCATTACCGAACCCCAGTTGCGCTACCAGCGCGAAAAGCATGGCTGGGTCAGCCGCCGAGCCCGCACGGTGCACCGGGCAGACCTGATCAATCGCATGCTCAGAATCTTCGAGAAACAACTTGGCAGACTGGAAAAGCCGATGCCCGAAAGCGCCGACAAGGAAATCAACCTCTTATCGACAGCGTCCAAGACGCTGGAGAAACTGATAGAGATCCAGGACAGCGAGCAGCCCAGGCCCGCTCAGAAGAAGGATATGCGCGCCTTGCGTGATGAACTGGCTCTGCGTCTTGACCAGCTCAAGAAGCGCTGAGTCGCTGGAGACGGTCGCAAGGCTTGCGGACGCGGAAGTCGAGGCGCGTCTGCGCGACTGGTCAGCCTGGGCCTATGAGCAGCAGCAAGAGCCGCAGGGCGACTGGACGACCTGGCTGTTCATGGGCGGGCGCGGCTGCGGCAAGACCCGGACCGGGGCTGAATGGGTGCGAAGTCTTGCGGCGCGGGGCGTGTC
>JAQGJI010000184.1 GCA_028290685.1 Devosia sp.
GAACCTGTTCGTCGCCGGTTTCATCGGCTCGCCCAAGATGAACTTCCTGTCCGCAAGCGCTGATGGTTCCGGGCTCAAGGTGGCGGGCAACACGCTGAACCTGGCGCGCAGGGTCGGTGACGCCACAACGCTTGGCATCCGCCCCGAGCACATCACGGTCACCCAAGGATCGGGCACCAAGCTGGCCGACATGCGGGTCGACCTGGTGGAAAGCCTGGGCGGCCAGACCGTGGTTTACGCCACCACGATGGATGGGCAGCCCATGACCATCGTGCTGGAGGGCCAGCGCCGGATCGAACTGGGCTCAACCATCGGCGCTTATTTCGACCCGGCGCGGGCGCACCTGTTTGATGCGCAGGGGATGGTGATCGGGGCGTGAAGGCGATCCATCTTGTCGCCTTACCCACGGCGTCATCGCGGGACCTGTCTCGAACTCAGGGGTGAGTTGCTCGCAGCATCCAAGGCGCCTGTGGCGTCATCCCAGGATGGGCCCTGGGTCAAGCCCGGGGTGACATCGCTGGTGTGGCAAGGGTTGTGCAAGAGTTGCCATCGGGGATGGCGGAGTAAGGGCGATGATCCACGCGCTCAGGTGGGGTGAGCTTCCACCTCTTGCGCGTCATCGAGATCGTCCTCCACGTCGGTGTCCGGCCGGTCGCCGCCATCGGCCAGCTCCTCGTGCCATTCGCCCTTGCTGTCCTGATACTGGATGGCTTCGGTTTCCCCGCCCAGTCGCTGGCGCTGCGCCGCGGCCGCGGCAGCCTCGTGGGCCGCCTGGTGGGTCGGATAGGTTTCTGAAAAGACGTCTCCCACCTTGTAGGCAAAGCCGCCATCGTGCTCGACGACTTCATAGGTAACATGGGCCATGGTGTTTTCTCCTGTGGGCAGAATAACCCTTTTCGGCTGCGGAAGTTGCGTCGGGATCGATCACCATGGGCCCCGGCAGCGCCCCTTAGCGCAGCCAGCCGCTCGGGCGTGGCTGAAGCTCCATCTGCCCGCCCTCGGTGGCTGCGTCGATGGCAAGGATTTCCTCGGGCGACAGATCGAGATTGTTGAGGACGCCCAGATTGTCCTTGAGCTGGTCCAGATTGCGCACCCCGATCAGCGCCGAAGTCATCTCCTTGCGGCGCAGCACCCAGGACAGGGCCAGCTGCACCATGGACTGGCCGCGCCGGCGGGCGATTTCCCCGACCTTGTCCACGGCATCAAGAACGCGCGGTTCGATATGGCTGGCGCGCAGCGACCCATTGGGGTTTTCGCCCCTTGTGCCCTGGGTCTTGCCGGTATTGTATTTTCCCGACAACACGCCCTGGGCCAGCGGCGAAAAGGCGATGACCCCGATGCCCAGTTCGCCACAGGTCTCGATCGTCCGGTCATTCTCGATCCAGCGATTGATCATCGAATAGCTGGGCTGATGGATCGTGGTGGCAACGCCCATCTGCTTGAGGATCCGGTGCGCTTCGCGCGTTTCAGCCTCGGGGTAGCTCGAAACGCCCACATAGAGCGCCTTGCCCTGCCGCACGGCATGGGCCAGCGCACCCATGGTTTCCTCGAGCGGGGTTTCGGGATCGAACCGGTGGGAATAAAAGATGTCGACATAGTCGAGCCCCATGCGCCCAAGCGACTGGTCAAGGCTTGCCAGCAGATACTTGCGGCTGCCGAACTCGCCATAGGGGCCGGGCCACATATTGTAGCCCGCCTTGGTGGAGATGATCAGCTCGTCCCGATAGGGGCGGAAATCGCGCGCCATGACCTGGCCGAACAGCTCTTCGGATGAACCGGCGGGGGGCCCGTAATTATTGGCGAGGTCGAAATGGGTGATGCCGTTGTCAAAGGCATAGCCCAGGATTTCCATGGCGGAGGGGTAATCGCGCGTGCCGCCGAAATTCTGCCACAGGCCCAGGCTGATCACGGGCAGCTTGAGGCCCGAGCGGCCGGAGCGGCGATATTGCATGGTGTCATAGCGTGCCGTATCGGCCCGATAGGTCATGGCATTCCTCCCAACGATTTCTCGATTTGGCCGCAGGGGCGGCAAATGATATGAGCCAGGCCGATGACCCGACTGCGTGATGACATGAACCCCAATCTGCCCCAAGCCAATCAGCCATACAAGGTCATGGCGATCTATAAGTTCGCCGATCTGCCCGATGCCGAGGCGATCCGGCCCATGCTGGCCAAGCTGTGCTGCAGCCACGCCATCAAAGGCACGCTGATCCTGGCGCCCGAGGGCATCAACGGCACCGTGGCCGGCACGCCCGAGGCAATCGATGCGCTGGCGGGCGCGCTCTTTGGCGGAGAGATGTTTGGCAATCGCCTTGTTGGCGCCGAGGTCAAATACTCCACGGCCCAAGCCATGCCGTTCCTGCGCATGAAGGTTCGCCTCAAGCCCGAGATCGTCACCCTGCGCGCGCCGGAAGCCAATCCCTCGCGCCAGGTGGGCACCTATGTCGAGCCGGAAAACTGGAACGCGCTGATCGAGCGCAACGATGTGGTGCTGGTCGATACCCGCAATGATTACGAAGTGGGCCTGGGCACCTTCCAGGGCGCGCTTGACCCCGCCACCCAGAGCTTCACCGAGTTCAAGGAATATGTCGAGCAGCACCTCGACCCCGAGCGGGACAGGCGTGTCGCCATGTTCTGCACGGGCGGCATTCGCTGCGAGAAGGCTTCGTCGTATCTTTTAAGCAAGGGCTTTGCGGAGGTGTTTCACCTCAAGGGCGGGATTCTCAAATATCTCGAGACCGTGCCCCAGGCCGAAAGCCGCTTCAGCGGCGAATGCTTCGTGTTCGACGAGCGCGTGGCGGTGGGCCATGGGCTGGCTCAAGGCGATGCCACGCTGTGCCGGGCCTGCCGGCATCCGCTGACCGCCGCGGACCGCCTCGATCCGGCGTACCGGGATGGCGTGAGCTGCCCCCATTGCACGGGCGAAACCCAAAAACATGCCGCAGCGGCTGAACGGCAGCGGCAGATCGAGCTGGCCCGGCAGCGTGGCACGGCGCATCTGGGTGATGCAGCGGCGGCTCTTGCCGCTGAGCGCAAGGCCAAAAAGCGCCGCCAGGCGGAAGCCTCGCGGCTGCGCAACAAGGCACAATAGCAAGCGCCGGCGACCGCCAGGACCGGTCGCCCGATGGCCATCGGCAGCAAGGCGGGCCGGATCGGGCAGGCGCAAGGCCGGCGTCAGCGCGCCGATGAGGCCGTTTCGTCCGGCGCGCTCGCTGCCTGGCCCAGGCCGGGAATGGCTTTGTCCTGCAAGGCCTTGCGCAATTGTGCGCCGGGGGTGAAGACCACAGTGTGGCGGGGCGAAATCATGTGCTCGCTCCCGGTGCGCGGATTGCGTCCGACGCGCTGGGCCCGCGCCCGCACCTGCAGCGACCCGAACCCGGTCAGCTTGACGTTCTCGCCCGCCATCA
Source organism: Devosia sp. (assembly GCA_028290685.1). Lineage (GTDB taxonomy): Bacteria > Pseudomonadota > Alphaproteobacteria > Rhizobiales > Devosiaceae > Devosia. The sequence goes on from JAQGJI010000184.1 coordinate 3,408, forward strand.
ATGCCGTGCCCATCAAGGCAAACATCGAGTCGGCGATGGCGGCGATATCTGCTTTGCTCAGCCCCGTCTGCGTTGCTGCCACCTCGGTTAATCCGGCCCGCGTGATCGTGTTGCCCACTTCGATGTCCCCTTGCCCGTTCAATTGATAAGAACAACTGCACCCAGAGTCCAGTCAGGGGCGCTGATCGGCTAACCTGAACGGCAGGTTCAACTTAGATTGACTTTTAAAATGATTGTAAGCTAACTCGTTTTTTCAAAGCCACGAGTGCCGCTTTAGTTGTTCGCGCTGGCGCTGCTGACCATCAAGGGCTCCCAGGTGAGACTGACCCGCCAATCCAACTATGCCATCCGCACGCTGGTTTATTGCGCCGTCAATGAGCCGGGGCTCAGCCGCGTGGCCGACATCGCCAAGGCCTACAATATTTCCGAGCTGTTCCTGTTCAAGCTGATCAAGCCACTGGTCGAGAACGGGTTGCTGGCCACCGTGCGTGGGCGCCATGGCGGCATCAGGCTGGGCAAGGCCGCCGAAGACATCACCCTGCTCGACACCATCCGGCTGACCGAGGAGAACTTTGCTCTGGCAGAATGCTTCGAGGACGGTGCCGATTGCCCGCTGATCGGGGAGTGCGATCTCAACGGCGCCCTGCGCGAGGCACTGGGCGCTTTTTTCGAGGTCTTGGCCAGCTATACCATCGCCGACCTGGCCAGCAAGAAGCGCTCCATCCGCGACCGTCTGGGCCTGTCCACGCTGCAAGCCGTGATGGAGCCCCTGCACTAGCAGACCATTGCGTGTGTTCGCCCGGGCGGGTGAGGGTCCTGGACGGCCTGACCTGCCTTTTCTTTATTGTCCGCCTGTGATCTATCCGCGCCCATGGCTGCAGCACCCCTTCTTTCGCTTCAAAATATCCAACTGACCTTCGGCGGCACGCGCCTGCTTGAAAGTGCCGAACTCATTGTTTCCCCCGGCCAGCGCATCGCCCTGGTCGGGCGCAATGGTTCGGGCAAGTCGACCCTGCTCAAGATTGCCTCCGGCGAGGTGATGCATGACGGCGGGCAGCGCTTTGTCGAGCCCAGCGCCACCCTGCGCTATTTGCCGCAGGAGCCGGACCTGAGCGCCTATGCAACCACGCTCGACTATGTCGAGGCCGGCCTGGGGCCGGGCGATGATGAATATCGCGCGCAATATCTGCTGAGCTCGCTTGGCCTCAACGGCACCGAAGACCCCAAAAAGCTCTCGGGCGGGGAGGGGCGCCGGGCGGCCCTGGCGCGCGTGCTGGCGCCAAAGCCCGATATATTGCTCTTGGACGAGCCGACCAATCACCTCGATCTTCCCGTCATCGAATGGCTGCAGTCGGAACTGGATTCCCTGCGCTCGGCCATGGTGCTGATCAGCCACGACCGGCGCTTCCTGTCCGATCTGACGCGCTCCACTGTATGGCTCGACCGCGGCGTCACCCGGCGGCTCGACAAGGGTTTTGCAGATTTCGAAGCCTGGCGCGACCAGGTGCTGGAGGAAGAAGAGCGCGATCGCCATAAACTGGACCGCCAGATCGTGCGCGAGGAGCATTGGGTGCGCTATGGCGTAACCGCCCGCCGCAAGCGCAATGTGGGCCGCATGGAGCGCCTCGCCAATCTGCGCCAGGACCGGCGCGAGCAGCGCCGCGTGACCGGCTCGGTCAACATGCAGGTTTCCGAAGGCCGCACCTCGGGCGCGCTGGTGGTGGAAGCCGAAAATATTTCCAAGCGCTTCGGCGACCGGGTGATCGTGGCCGATTTTTCGACGCGCGTGCTGCGCGGCGACCGGATCGGCATCGTCGGGCCCAATGGCGCCGGCAAGACTACCCTGATCAAGATGCTGACAGGAACGCTGAAGCCCGATGGCGGCACGATCAAGCTCGGCTCGGCGCTGGAGCTGGCCATGCTCGACCAGGGCCGCGCCAAGCTGCATCCCGATACCCGCCTCAAGGAGGCGCTGACCGGGGGTGGCTCGGACACTCTCCAGATCAACGGCCAGCCCAAGCATGTGGTGGGCTACATGAAGGATTTCCTGTTCACCCCCGAACAGGCCAATACCCCGATCGGCAAGCTCTCGGGCGGCGAGCGCGCCCGGGTGGCGCTGGCGCGCGCCCTTTCGCTGCCATCCAACTTCCTGGTGCTGGACGAGCCGACCAACGATCTCGATCTTGAAACCCTCGACCTGCTCGAGGAAATGGTGTCCGACTACGCCGGAACCGTGATCGTGGTCAGCCATGACCGCGACTTCCTCGACCGGGTGGCGACCTCCATCATCTTTGCCGAAGGCGATGGTGGCTGGACCGAATATGCCGGGGGCTATTCCGACATGGTGATACAGCGCGGCGAGGGCGTGCAGGCCCGCGCCGCTGCCAAGGTGCATCGGCCCGGCAAGACCGCCATGGCCCCCATCGCGGCTCCCGCAGTGGCCAAGCGCAAGATGTCCTTCAAGGAAAAGCACGCGCTGGAAACCCTGCCCAGGGACATCGAAAAACTCGAAGCCGAGATCAAGGCGATCAATGCCGCACTGGCCGCGCCAAACTTCTACACCCGGGACCCCGACGGCTTTGCCGCCCAGTCAAAGGCGCTGCTCGCGGCCGAAGCCCGGCGCGCTGCCGCCGAAGAACAATGGCTGGAGCTCGAACTGCTGCGCGAGGAGATCGAGGGGTAGGGGCCGCGGGCCCGCAGCGTGCCTGTGCGCTCATCGCCCAAGGGCGACGGGCGGCGGTGTTGCAGGCCAGCAACTGCCGCCCTCAGGCACGACGCAGGCCCAGGGCGGCGTCCTTTGGGGGCCGCCTTTTAGTCCTTCCACTTGAACTCGGGCATGTCGACCCATTGCAGGCCGGCAGGCCCCGCCCCACCGATCCGGGCCAGCAGGTGCGTGCCCAGTTGTCGGCCCGCCAGTACGAAGTCTTCCAGCACGGTTTCGGCACCGGTCTGGAACTGGGTGAACATGGGGCTCGCCTGTTTGCTGACCACATGGGAGAACAACCCGACGGTCTTGCCCACTTCGTTCAGGCCGCCAATCACGGCGAGCGCCGAAATTTCCGAGGCGCAGACCCAGCCGTCGGGGCCATCGGGGCGCTTGGAGCGCTTGATCACATAGTTGCGGATGGCGTCGGTGGGGCTCTGCAGGGTCACGTCACTGGCAAATTCATGGGCGATGCCACCCTCGGCCGCGGCGCGCGCCATGCCGTTCTTGAGGTGATCGGTATAGGTCAGGGCGCTTTCGGGAAGCACGATGGAAACCTTCTTGCAGCCCTTCTGGATCAGCCGTTTTACCGCACCATAGGCATAGGCCTCATTGTCGAAATCAACGAATGGATGAACGTCCGGCCAGAGGCTGCGCCCGTGGCTGACAAAGGGAAAGTCGCTGTCCAGCAGGAAACGGATGCGTTCATCAAAGCTCTCGGCCTTGGAAAAGATCACCCCATCGGCCATGCGGTTGCGCACGATGTGGCGGATCGGCTCCATGGGCGGCACGTTGCGGAACAGGGGGGTGATCACGAGGTGGAACGCGGTGTTGCGCATCGCCTCGGACAGCCCCGCCACGATGGAGGTGCCAAAGCCATAGATCTGCTCATCGGGTTCGAGCACCAGCGCAATCACATTGGTGCGCCCCGTCTTGAGGCGCAACGCGGCCCGGTCGGGCAGATAGCCGATCTCGGCGGCGATTTTTTGCACCCGGTCGCGCGTGTCCTGGGCAAGCTCAGGCGCGTTGTTGAGGGCCCGCGATATGGTTGTCACCGCAAGGCCGGTCATCTGTGCGATCGTCTTCAGCGTCGGCTTGCCCGACGGCCTGACGCCGCGCTTGCCTCTGGTTTCCGGCAGGTCCTCGGACACTTGAGCTAATCCCCTCTGCCGCGCTGTGGTCCGGCCTGTCTGGTTGCCGACGACATCACCAGATTGTCGGCCAGAGTTCAAGCATTCCCTGCCGGGCCGCCCGATGGCAAACCCGAACCTGGCGCCATTCTGTCCTAGGCCGAAAGTCGAGTACGGTTTTTCCGCTTTTGCCCGATTGAAGCTGCGCCAGGTGCTGGCAATCGGCACAGAATGCGCCTATCTTGCCCTTGCATCGCCGTCTGCCGATGCTCGTATCGTCAACCCGCAGGAAAGGAATGAAGATGAACCCATCTCTCCCATTCACCATCCATGCAAGTTGCACGCGCGTACGCACCCATTTGCACATTGCCAAACGCTGGCAAGGGACCTGTCGCAGCAAACGAATGTGATTTCGTCACACCTTCGTCGTCTCCCTCCGATAGAACCCCCCGCGTTGGCCGCCATACCGTGCATAAAGCATGGCATGGCAGGCCTGACGCGCAAGTGGAGCATCCACCATGCAGGAAAACAGCCTCGTCCGGGCCAAGGCCCAAAAGCCCATCATCATTGAAGTTGCCGGCGAACCGCTCGGCGTGGTCGTGCCGAACGCCGATGGTTACCGGTTTCTTGCGGTCAAACTGCCGGCCTTTGCCATTGACGGGCAGCACTTCGCTTCGATCGAACAGGCCCATTCAGCGGTCTCGCGGGCCGTCCGCGAGAGCGGCGAGCAAGCGGCGTGAGAACAGCGGGCCCAAGTGCCCGCCTTGCTCTTTTGTCAGGCCCGGATGGGATGCCTAATCGTCATTGGTGCTGTTGAGATCTTCAGGCCTTTTGCCCTCTTCGGCAGGCGGCGGCTGGTTCAATGCGTTTTCCACCGCCCCGGCCAAGGCCTCGGTATCAGCACCGCCAATGCCCTGCCGCTGCAACTCACGCGCTAGAGCGTCGGCGATTGCAACCCGGTGGGCGCTACCCTGATCAGCCATCGCCATCGATCCCCATCCTTTGGTTGTGGGCGGCCCCTTTGGACCCGGGCCGTCTGCCCGATACAACGCCCCGAGCGGGGACTGGTTCAAATACCGGCTCAGCTCACCCTTTGGCCCTGCCGCCAGACGCCGCGCACCACGGGAATGTCCCCGACCAAGCGGACGCGCACCAGATCGGCCCGTTTGCCGGGCGCGATCTCGCCGCGATCGTCAAGGCCCGCCGCGCGGGCCGGGTTGCCCGATACCATGGCCAGCGCCGCCGGCAAGGTGAAACCCTCCAGCCGCTGCGGCAAGGCAAAGGCCGCCTGCAGCAGGGCAAAGGGCACGTAGTCCGAACTCAACACATCCAGCAACCCTGCACGCACCAGGTCGGTGGCCGAAATATTGCCCGAATGGGACTTGCCCCGCACCACGTTCGGCGCGCCCATCAAGATGGCCAGCCCCGCATCATGGGCCGCCGCCGCGGCCTCGAGCGTGGTGGGAAATTCGGCAATGGCAACCCCATCCTGCACCGACTGCTCGACCTGCTCGATGCTGGCATCGTCATGGCTGGCCAGCGCCAGGCCCAACTCGCGTGCGCGGCCCGCGATATGGGTGCGATGGGGCGCCGAATAGCGCGCATGATCATCCATCCGATCGGCGATGTAGCGCTCCAGTTCTTCGGCAGTGCGGCCGGTCTGGTAGAAGCTCTTGTAGGCATCGAGCGAGCGGAACTGCCGCTGGCCGGGCGTATGATCCATCATCGAGGCCAGCCGCGTCAGGGGCAGGGTGGCATAGGTTTCGAACTGCCCGATCACATCATGGCTGGGCAACTCGCAGCGCAGATGCACGAAATGCTCGGCCCTCAGCCAGCCAGCGGCACTGGCCGCCGCGATGGCGCCGGTCAGCTTGCCGACATGGGGCGCCATGTCGGGCATGTCGGTGTCCGATCCGATGCGGACGGCATCGAATACGGTGGTGATGCCGGAGCCCGCGATCTGGGCGTCATGGGCGTGCAGCGCCGCCATGGGATCCCAGAACACCATGGGGCGGGGGCGATAGTGATTTTCCAGGTGATCGGTATGAAGTTCCACCAGCCCGGCGATCAGGTAGTCGCCGTCCAGATCGTCCCCGAGGGCGGACGCTCCGGCGGCAATATCGGATATCGAGCCGTTGGCGATGGCCAGACTGCCATCGATGATTTCATCGCCAAGAACGATGCGGGCATTGCGGAATGCAAGATCGCTCATGGTGCCGGTCCCAGCTTGAAATCGGCGACGCGCTGGAACGGCTTGCCGCTGTCCGGCTCGTGAAACAGCGACAGCCGGTCGAGCAGCAGCGGCTCGGCCAGCACCGGGGCGAACCAGGTATGGGCGGCCCGCGCGATCTCGGCGGCGTCTGCTTCCCCCAGGCGGTCGCTCAGCGTCATGTGGAACCGGAATTGCTCGAACACATGGGGATAGCCATAGGCATCGAGCAGTTCGAGCTGGCGCTCGCTCAGCCCCCGGGAGGCGCGCGCCGCCCGCTGCTTGACCGACATCGGCGCCCGCAGGGGCTCAAAGGCTTCCACCACATGGGCGGCGAAATCCTGCAATTGTTCGTTGGGAGCAACCAGCAGGGCGAGAAACCCCTCAAGGGAGGCCAGCTGCGGCAAACCAAGATCAACCGGGGCGTGCTGCACCGCGAAATCGGTCAGGGCCGCCCGCAGATCGGCTTCGCTGGCGCCCTCGGCCAGAGCCATGGGGGCCTTGAGGGTCGCGTGAAAACCATAGCGATTGGCCGATTGGGTGAGGTTCAGCAGGCGGTCGCGCTCGATCCCGGCCACCGGACCATCAAGCGCGTCTCCATTGGCGGCATCGCGGCCAAGCCAGATTGCTGCCCTTTCCCAAAGATTGCTGGTGGTGGAAGGGGCAAAGTAAATTGCGAACCGTTGTGTCATCGGAACTCCTGGGCTCCCTGCCGCTAGTCAGCGAGTGTGTCGATGGTTTGACACCGCGCGTGCTTTAGGTGCTGGCTATCCTCGCCAAGGGCGAATCGCAAGCCCGGGAGACCCTATGGACCGCGATCTGCTTGAACGGATGTTCCACCGTGCCGTGGCGCAAGCCCAGCCCGCGCTGGCGGTGCGCGAGAACCTGCCCGAACCGCCAAAGGGGCGCACGATCGTCGTTGGCGCCGGCAAGGCGTCGGCCCAGATGGCGCGAGCGTTCGAGCTGGCATGGGATGGACCGCTCTCGGGGCTGGTGGTGACGCGCTACGGCTATGCCCAGGCCTGCGAGCGCATCGAAATCATCGAGGCCGCTCATCCGGTGCCTGACCTAGCCGGATTTCTGGCGGCGCGCCGGATGATGGAGATGGTATCGGGGCTCAGCCCCGACGATCTGGTCGTGGCCCTGATGTCGGGTGGCGGCTCGGCCCTTTTGCCCGCCCCCGCAGCGGGGCTCAGCTTTGACGATGAACAGTCCATCAACCGAACCCTTCTGGCCTCGGGCGCCCCGATCGGGGTGATGAACCTGCTGCGCAACCAGTTCTCCACGATCAAGGGCGGACGGCTGGCGGCGCATTGTGCACCGGCACGGATTGCCACCCTGGTGGTGTCCGACGTGCCGGGCGACGATCCGGCGCTGGTGGCGTCGGGTCCCACCATTGCCCTGACCGGCACGCGCGAGCTGGCGCGGAAATACGCCAGTCTCTACCGGCTGGACCTGCCGCCCAATGCCCAGGCGCTGCTCGCCAGCCAGGACAATATTGCCCCCTCGCCCGATGACCCGCTGTTTGCGCGCAACAGTGTTCGCACCATTGCCTCGGCCGCGCTCTCGCTGGAGGCTGCAGCGCAGATGGCGCGCGAACACGGGGTCGAGCCGGCCATCCTGTCGGATGCCATCGAAGGGGAGGCGCGCGACGTGGCTCAGGTGCATGCGGCGCTGGCGCGGGAAATCGCCTCGCGCAACCGCCCGTTCCGCAAACCCTGCGTGCTGCTCTCGGGCGGGGAAACCACGGTGACCCTGCGCGGCCACGGCCGGGGCGGGCGCAACAGCGAATTCCTGCTGGCGCTGGCCATTGCGCTGGATGGCGTAGGCGGTATTGCGGCGCTTGCTGGCGATACCGATGGCATTGACGGCTCCGAGAACAATGCCGGCGCCTTTGCCGATGGCACGACGGCAACGCGCCTGCGCCAGGCCGGCATCGATCCCCTGGCAGCTCTTGCTGCCAACAACGCCTACAGCGCCTTCGAGGCGCTTGGCGACCTGCTGGTGAGCGGGCCGACCGGCACCAATGTCAACGATTTCCGGGCCATCATCGTGCGCTGAACCTTTCAGCTTTCGCCCCGCCATGGCATCGTTGCCCGACACAGGGAGGCA
>JAQGJI010000218.1 GCA_028290685.1 Devosia sp.
GTTTGCATCAGGGCGACGTCGATGTATCCGTCCAAAACGGTTCCTGTCATCAGCCCCACGGCCCACATCGGCTCCATTCTGTTCTCTCCTAGTCTTTGTTGATCAGATCGCCTACTGCGCGACGAAGCGCGACGATGCCACTGTCAAAATGGCGGGTGGGGTGAATGCGGTTGGTGAGCAGGGTCCAGGCATGACCACGGTCGAAGTCAATCCAGAGTCCAGTGCCGGTGAACCCGGTGTGGCCGATCGTTGCGGGGGAACACCGCTCACCCCCCGACCACCCCTCGTAGGGGCGTTCCCAGCCGTGCGTACGCCGGGCTGATAGCGGTTTGCGGATCAGCGCAGTTTCGTCGCTGTCACCGAGGCGGGCAGCGGCGAAGTCGAGGACGGCGCTTGCAGTGCCGAACAGTCCCGCATGACCAGCGCCGGCAAGAGCCGAACAATTATCGTCATGCACTTCACCCGCAAGCACGCGATGGCGCCAGGTGTCGTTCTCAGTTGCGGCGGCCTGATCTGGATCTGCCGACCAGGCAAAGCCGGGGCCGGGATTGAAATCGCGGATTGTGCGCCCTTCGAGGCGTTCCAGTGCGAGGCCGAGCAGGATAAAGTTGATATCGGAATAAACTGCAGGCCCCGCTTCCCACTGGTGCTGCAGCACGAAGGCCCGCAGCAGATCGGGGTCCCGGCCGTAGGTATAAAGGGGAAACACTGCCGGGAACGGCGTCTGGTGACCCAGGCACTGACGAAAGGTGATCCGGCGTTCCCAGTTATCGGGATTGTATTGCCTGAAGTCGGGCAAAACGCTGGTCAGCGGTGCATCGAGCGCGATGCGGCCCGCTTCGGCCAGCGCCAGGATACGCTGGGTGGTGAACAGCACTTTCGTGAGGGAAGCGAGATCGAACCAGGTATTTTCGCTCATCGGACGCTGCCTGGGCACCAGCTGAGCCGAACCGATTGCGCGCGTGGCGAGATTGCCCTGGGCGTCCAACACGCCGAGCACGCCGCCCGGGATGCGGCCGGTTTCAACCGCTGTGGCGAGGGGGCCGAAGGCTTGATCGAGCAGGGTGCTGGCTTTGGTCATGCTGCAGGCTCCAGCCGTACTTGGTGATCGGGGCCCGCCTTGCGCCAGAGGGCTTGCGGCGGCTCATAGCCGGCACGCCGCACGAGCGAGGGCACCTGGGTAGCGTCGAGCGTGAAATGCTGGTTGCGTCGCTCGATGGCGGGCACAGCCGCGATCAAGCGCTTGGTATAGCTATGTTGAGGGTCAGACAGGATGGCGTGAGCTGTACCGATCTCAACGATCTGCCCGGCAAACATCACGGCGATGCGGTGGGCGATGCGCTCGACAACCGCCATGTCGTGGGAAATGAAGACGTAAGCGAGCCCGAACTCGCGCTGCAGGTCGATCAGGAGGTCGAGCACCTTGGCCTGCACCGAAACGTCAAGCGCCGATACCGCTTCATCGAGCACCACCACCTCGGGATTAAGCATCAGAGCCCTGGCGATGCAGAGCCGTTGCCGCTGGCCGCCAGAAAATTGGTGGGGGTAGCGCGATAAGGCATCTGCAGGCAGACCAACGCGATCAAGCAAAAATTTCATGCGCTCAAGCAGCGCCGCGTCCCTGCGCTGACCATTGGCAATTGCTGGTTCGGACAGGAGTGCCTCGACATCGAGCCGCGGATTGAGCGAGGCATAGGGGTCCTGAAACACCATCTGGATCGGCCGGCGAGAACGGCCTGACTTGACCGTCAGCACGCCGCGTCTCTTCTCGACGAGGTTGAGGATAGCCCGGGCTGTTGTCGACTTTCCCGAGCCGCTTTCGCCTACGATTCCAAGGGTTTCGCCGGGCATCAGTTCAAAGTCGACGCCGTCCACGGCATGGACGGCATCTTGTGCACGAAACAGACCGCTGCTCACGGGGAAGCGTACCACGAGGTCCTGGACGGTGATCACCGGCGTGCAGTTTCCGGTGCGTGGGCTATCGCCCCGCGCTGCCTTGCCGGCGGTAAAGTGCGGAACGGCGCTCAGGAGGTGGCGCGTATAATCGTGTTGTGGGTGATCAAGCACCTGGTCGGTCGTGTTTTGCTCCACGGCGACGCCGCCCTGCATGACCATTATATGGTCGGCGATGCCGGCAACCAGGCCGATATCGTGGGTGATAAAAATCATCGCCATGCCGGTTTCCCGGCGCAGTTCGGCAAGCAGCGCCATGATCTGGGCCTGGACGGTAACATCGAGCGCAGTGGTCGGTTCATCGGCGATCAACAGGCGCGGGCTGCTGGCGAGCGCCATGGCGATCATCACGCGCTGGCGCATGCCACCCGAGAGCTGATGCGGATAATAGCCCAGCCGCGATCTGGCATCAGGGATGCGCACCCGGTCAAGCATTTCCAGTGTTGCAATCCTTGCCGCGCTACCGCGCAGCCCCCGATTGAGACGCAATGCCTCTTCGATCTGGGCGCCAACTGTGTGCACCGGATTAAGCGAGGTCATGGGCTCCTGAAAGATCATGCCGATCTCGCCACCGCGGACATGGCGCAGCGTGCGCTCCCTGGCGGCAGTGATATCAAGGGCAGTACCGTCGGCGCGCTGCAAGGTTATTGCGCCTGCGGTTATTCGCCCGCCGCCGAAATCGACGAGCCGGTTGATCGACAAAGCGGTCACCGATTTGCCGGAGCCACTTTCGCCCACGATGCCTAACGTTTGGCCTGCCTCGAGGGAAAAGCTGACGCCACGCACGACTTCAGAGGTCCGCGGATCATCCCCGAAGCCGACATGTAGGTTATCGACGTTGAGCAGCGGGATCATGCAGTCCTCCCTTGGGTGCGCGGATCAAGGATATCGCGCAGGGCGTCGCCGGTCAGATTGAAGCCCAAAATACCGAGCATTATGGTGAGGGCCGGAAATATCATCAGCCAAGGCGCCTGCGTCATCAGGTTCTTGCTTTCCGACAGCATGACCCCCAGCGACGGAGCCGGTGGCTGAGTGCCAAGGCCCAGGAACGACAAGCCGGCTTCGGTGAGTAGCGCCCAGGCCAGGGCGAGGGTGATCTGCACCGCCAAAGGCGCAACCAGGTTGAGCAGCAGGTGTCTGGTCAGCACATAGAACTGCGAACTTCCGAAGGTGCGCGCAGCGTCGACGAAATCGCGGCGTTTAAGCGACAGAGCCGGGCCCCGGACGACCCGGGCAAAGATCGGGGTGTAGACGATGGCAATGGCGGTGACGCTGGTGAAAGTGCCGGGCCCCACGATCGCGAT
>JAQGJI010000001.1 GCA_028290685.1 Devosia sp.
TTGGCCCGACAACTGGAAGCGCTTCGCGGCACTCGGGTGGGTGGCCGCCGAGCTCGGACTGGGCATGGTTGACGGCTATCGTCCGCAGATCATCCACGCTCACGATTGGCAGGGGGGTCTTGCGCCAGCCTACATCAAGTACAGCACCAGCGATCAGGTCAAGACCGTCATGACGGTCCACAACATGGCGTTCAAGGGCCAGTTCGGCCCTGAAATCTTTGGCCAGTTGCGCCTGCCGCCACATGCGTTCGGGGTAAACGGGGTAGAATTCTATGGCGGAATTTCCTACCTCAAATCGGGAATGGAATGCGCTGACTATATCACTACGGTCAGCCCAAATTATGCCGATGAAATCCGCACCCCTGCCTTCGGCATGGGGCTCGAGGGGCTCCTCAACGGACGAGCCGATACTGTCCTCGGAATTTTGAACGGCATCGACACCAATGCCTGGAACCCAGCGATCGACCCGGCGCTGGTACAGACATTCACGGCCAACACAATTCATACGCGGCGCATCAACAAACTTGCCGTGGCTGAAAAATTCGGCCTCGATGGCGTCGAGGGGCCGCTGTTCTGTGTGGTCAGCCGCCTGACCGACCAAAAAGGCATGGACCTGCTGCTGCAGACCGTGGACGGGTTGGTCGATCTTGGCGGCCGGCTGGCAGTGCTGGGCTCAGGCGAGGCCTATCTGGAGGATGGGTTTCGTCACCTTTCGCTCAAGTACCCGGGCAAGGTCGGGTTCATCCCCGGCTATAACGAAGCGCTTAGCCATTTGATGCAGGGTGGGTGCGATGCGATCCTGATCCCTTCGCGATTCGAGCCCTGTGGACTAACGCAGCTTTATGGGCTGCGTTATGGCTGTGTTCCCGTCGTCAGCCGCATCGGCGGCCTAGCAGACACAGTCATCGATGCCAATCCGGCCGCGATTGCGGCGGAAGTGGCGACCGGCGTGGTGTTCGAGGCCAATAGCGCACACATGCTTTATGAGGCGATCCGCAAGACGGTGCAGCTTTATGGCAATGAAAAACTCTGGAAAAAAATGCAGCGGCGGGGAATGAAGTCGGACGTTTCCTGGGATACCAGCGCCGCGCGCTATGCCGATCTGTACGCCACACTCACCGGGCTCGATAACAATGACGATTCTGACCATTAAGACCGTTCCCTTTGCCGACCAGAAGCCTGGCACGTCCGGCCTGCGCAAACGAGTGAGCGTCTATAGCCAGCCCAATTATGTGGAGAACTTCGTCCAGTCGATCTTTGACAGCCTTGAGGGATTTGACGGCAAGACATTGGTGATCGGTGGCGACGGGCGCTACTACAACGATGTGGCGATCCAGAAAGCCATCCGTATCGCTGCTGCCAATGGCTTTGGTAAGGTGCTGGTGGGCCAGAATGGGCTGCTCTCCACGCCCGCGGCGAGCCATGTCATCCGTCACCACAAGGCGTTTGGTGGCCTCGTGCTGTCGGCCAGTCACAATCCCGGCGGCCCCGAAGGTGATTTCGGCATCAAGTACAATATCGGCAATGGCGGCCCGGCGCCGGAAAGAATAACGGACGCGGTATTTGCCCGCACAAAGCAAATCGACAGCTACAAGACCAATGATGCCCCGGACGTGGCGCTGGATCAGATTGGACTGCATCGGTCCGGCGGCATGGTGGTGGAAGTTATAGATCCGGTTGCCGACTATGCGGCGCTGATGCAGACGCTGTTCGATTTTCCCGCGATCAGGGCCTTGTTCGCATCGGGCTTTACCATGACCTTTGATGCGATGCATGCCGTCACCGGCCCTTACGCCCACGCGATCCTTGAAGGTCTGCTCGGTGCGCCAAAGGGTACTGTGATCAACGGGACGCCATCGCCGGATTTCGGCAACGGGCATCCCGACCCAAACCTCGTTTATTGCAAGGACATGTATGACCTGCTGATGACGCCAGAGGGTCCCGATTTCGGCGCCGCATCCGACGGCGATGGCGACCGTAATCTCATCATCGGCAAGAATCGCTTTGTTACGCCCTCGGACTCCCTGGCGCTGCTCGCGGCCAATGCCCATCTGGCGCCGGGCTACAAAGCTGGTATCGCAGGCATAGCCCGGTCCATGCCGACGAGCGCCGCAGCCGACCGCGTGGCTGAAAAGCTGGGCATCGAAATGCACGAGACCCCGACGGGCTGGAAGTTCTTCGGCAATCTGCTGGATGCCGGTCGGGTCACCATCTGTGGCGAAGAAAGCGCCGGCACCGGCTCGAACCATGTGCGGGAAAAAGATGGCCTGTGGGCCGTGCTGTTGTGGCTCAATATCCTGGCCGTGCGCAAACAGGGCGTTGATGAAATCGTGCGCGAACACTGGGCTATTTACGGGCGCAATTATTATACCCGCCATGATTACGAGGAAGTCGATGCGGCAGTCGCCGGCAAGCTCGTTGATGAGCTGCGGGCACAACTGCCCTCGTTGCCTGGTAAAACCTTCGGCGATGATTTGCAGATCGCCTATGCCGACGACTTCACCTACCACGATCCGGTCGATGGCTCCACGAGCGCCAAGCAGGGGATCCGCATCGGCTTTACGGACGGCTCGCGCATCGTGCTGCGCCTCAGCGGCACCGGCACGGTAGGAGCCACGCTGCGGCTCTATCTCGAGCGCTATGAGGCGGCCGGTGGGCGCCATGATCTTGAAACCCAGCTTGCCCTTGAGCCCTTGATCGCGCTTGCTGATGAACTGGCCGGAATCAAGCAGCGTACCGGGCGTTTGGAACCCAGTGTCATCACCTGATGTTGTCGGCTTAATGGAACCCGTGCTGGTCCCCAATGGGGGCCGTGTTGAAAAACTTGGCGCCACTATCACTGCCGAGGGCATCAATTTCGCGGTCTATTCGGAAAGCGCCAGCGCCATATGGGTCTCGATCTTTGACGAACTGGACCGCGAGACCGGGCGGTTCGCGCTCGATGTGCGACAGGACAATGTTTGGGCCGGGCTGGTAGCAGGTCTTGCCGCCGGTACGCGATACGGGTTGCGTGCTGATGGACCTTACGATCCGGATCAGGGTTATTTCTTTGACCCCATGAAACTCCTGGTTGATCCCTATGCCAAGCGGATCGACCGGGTATTCGTGCGCTCGCCGCGCCTCAGGCTTGACCGCGCCGAGGCGGTCGATACCGCACCGCTGATTCCCAAGGCGATCGTCGTCAGTGAGGCTTGGGAAAATGCCCTGCCGCGCAAGAAGGCGCCCGGCTTGTTCTATGAGATGAATGTACGTGGCTACACGATGCGCCACCCCAGCGTGCAAGGGCCGCTGCGGGGCACCATCGCCGGGCTGACCACGCAGCGCGTTATCGATCATCTGAAATATATCGGGGTCGATACGCTGCAACTCATGCCGATTGCCGCTTGGATCGACGAGGGTCATCTTCCAGCACTCGGGCTGACCAATGCCTGGGGCTACAACCCCGTTACCTATTCGGCCGTAGATCCGCGTTTGGCGCCGCGAGGGCCGCACGAATTGCGCAACATGACCGATCTTTACCGCAAGAACGGCATCTCGGTTATTCTGGACGTGGTTTATAACCATACCGGCGAGGGCGATGCAGATGGTCCGATGCTCAGCCTGATGGGCCTCGATGCCAGAACCTATTACCGTTTTGTCGAGGTCAACGGCCGCCAGGTGCTCGTCAACGACACCGGAACCGGCAACACGTTGCGCTGCGATCATCCGGCAGTGCAACGCCTGGTCATCGACAGCTTGCGCTATTGGGTGGAGGAGATGGGCGTCTCGGGTTTCCGATTCGATCTTGCCACTGTGCTGGGCCGCGAGCCGGGCTTCAATCCCGATGCGGTGATGCTGCAAAAAATCAAGAGTGACCCGGTTTTGAGCAAGTGCATCCTTGTTGCCGAACCGTGGGATGTCGGGCCGGGCGGATACGGCCTCGGTCAGTTCGGCAAGGAGTTCAAGGAACACAACGACACTTATCGCGACGATATCCGTGAATTCTGGCGCGGCGAGAACGGCAGGATCGGGGCGCTCGCCGGCAAGATTGCCGGATCATCGGAAATCTTCAACTTTGCCGGCCGTAAACCTAGCCATGGCGTGAATATGCTGGCCGTCCATGATG
>JAQGJI010000022.1 GCA_028290685.1 Devosia sp.
TGAGCACAAGGATTTTGTCCACGCAGTTGAGCAGTGCGGGACGCTGGGTAATCGTGACCACGGTGATCTCCTGCTTTTTGGCGTGCATGATGGCGCGTGCCAGCGCGTGCTCACCCTGGCTGTCCAGGTTGGAGTTGGGCTCATCAAGCACCACCAGTTTGGGATTGCCAAAGAACGCGCGCGCCAGCGCAATGCGTTGCTTTTGACCGCCTGAAAGAGGAGCGCCATCGGCGGCGACAAAGGTTTCATAACCCTGGGAAAACGAGGCAATCAGTTCATGTACATCGGCGAGCACGGCGGCTTCGAAGATATCCTTGTCCGAAGCATCCTCGCGCATGCGCCCGATATTGGCCTTGATGGTGCCGGGAAACAGTTGAACGTCCTGGGGCAGATAGCCGATATTCTCACCGAACTGGCGCTGGTCCCAGTTGCGTAAATCCATCATGTCGAGCCTGACGCTGCCCGAAGTGGGCAGAATGGAGCCGACCAGCATCTTGCCAAGCGTGGTTTTGCCCGCGCCCGAATTGCCGATCACGGCGAGGGATTCCCCCGGCAGAAGAGAAAACGAGACGCCGTTCAGGATCACCTTCTTGGCCGGAGGCGGCACATACAGCAGCCTCTCGACATCCAGCCGCCCCTTGGGTTCGGGGAGCAGCAGGCGCTCGAAATTGAGCGGGGAATTTTGCAGAAGCGCACGAATGCGCCCGAACGAAGCCCGGAACTGGGTGAAACTGTTCCAGCCCTCGATCGCTCCCTCGATAGGGGTCAGCGCGCGAGCGGCGATGATGGAGGCGGCGATCACCATGCCCCCCGTCATCTCGCCCCCGATGGCCAGGAATGCACCCCAGCCCAGCATGGTCACCTGGGTCAGCAGACGCACCACCTTGGAGCAGGACGCAAAAACGATATTGCGGTCCTGCGCCCGCACCTGGGCACGCAGCGAAAGCGCCGTGTCCTTGCCCCAGATGCGCACCGCCTCCGGGATCATCGCCAAGGCATTGATGATCTGGGAATTGCGCGACATCGAATCGAGGTGCAGCGTTGCACGGCTCAAAAAGACGTTGGATTCGGCAAATGGCTTGGCGGTCATGCGCTGGTTGATCGTGGCGATTACCAGCAGCAGCAGCGAGGCAGCAACGACAATGTAGCCAAGATCGGGGTGGATCAGAAACACCGCCAGCAAAAAGATAGGCGCCAATGGCGCATCGAGGAACGCTAACAGGGTGCCCGAGGTGATGAAGGTGCGCAATTGCTGCAGATCGCCCAGCGTCTGGTACTCGCGGCCATTGCCATTGAGCGCGGCCCGCGCCGCGGCGCTCAGGATGGGGGCACCCAATTGCACCTCGACCTCGACAGCGGTGCGCATCAGGATAAAGCGGCGTACCGCATCCAGCGTTGCCTGCAGCAGCACCGCTCCCACCACGACAATGGTCAGCATGACCAGCGTGTCGAGCGAGCGGCTGGTCAGCACACGGTCCGAGATCTGAAACAGGTAGATAGGAATGCTCAGCACCAGCACATTGATGATCAGTGTGAAGGCCATGACGATGGAAAGGTTGTGGCGAACGGCGCGCACGCCGCGCAGATAGCTTTCCGCGAAATTCGGAGCCTCGGCACGCTTGTGGAAATTGCCCCCGCCCCCGCCACCGCCGCTGTGGCTGGGAGGTCTGCTCGCGGGTTTGCCCTCGCTCTCGCGCCCTAGGGCGGGGGTCTTGAGCGGTCCGCGATCGGCGTCGATGATCGGCCCGATCTTGGCTTCCGCAGGACGGGAGGGCTCTGCCGGTTGGTCGGAAAACTTGGGTTCGGCGCGATCCAGGACGGGCTGAGCCTCGGGCGCAGGCTCTGTGGCGCGCGGTTGGGAACTCGATAGTTCAGCCTTTGCAGGCATCGGGTCTGCTGCACGCTCGTGTGCGCTGGCGCGTGAAGCATCAACCGGCGACGTCACGGCAGGCCGCGACTCCGCATTTGGCATCACGAACGGGCGAACCACGCCTTCAGCCGGACGCGGCGCCCGGGTCGGTGCAGGTGCAGGTGCAGGGCGCTCGGCAGTTGCCGATGATGGTTCGGGTGCGGCTGTACGGGGGACTTCAATCAGTCTTGGCGCGGGACGCAGCGTGGAGGGCGGCGCGGCTGCATCAGGCGCCGCGTGCTTGGCCTCGCCCTGCCGGACAGCCTCTTCCGCCGCAAGGATCTGCAGTTCGGCGACAGCCGCGTTAATCTCGTCCAGCGACTGGTGGACCTTGCTCGAAGCGGGCGACATGTTGGAAAATGCCTGGCTGGTACGCCGTGCACCGCCAGATGGATTGAGCTTGAATTCGAAGTTCACGGTGACACTCGTTACCTGTAGCGGGGAAAGGACAGACAGCTAGGCCAGGACCGACTGCATGATGTCGGCGCTTGGGCCATCGCCTGCCGGCATTATGGGAAGGTCCATGCCACTGGGCGCCTCGGCGTCCAGGTCGATGTCGAGAAAGGCGATGACTTCGCTGACCAGAGCATCGTTGCTCGCTGGCGCAGCGTCACTGCTGGCTACCAGATCGGCCTGGATCAGGATGGCATCGGAATAGATCTGCCCGCCCACATGCACATCGCTGCCAACTGAATCGTAATCGATGATGGAAGCGACGTTGATCAGCGCGTTGGAGCCGGTGCTGATGCTCCATTCGGCCGAGGAGGGATGGCTGGTGAGATTGTTCTCGTAAACGGCCACCAGGTCGGCATCGCCCATGACGTTGACCTGCTGAATTGCATGCAGATCATAAAGGTTTCCTGCGATGAACAGGACCCGCAGGGTCTCAAAACCCTCAAAGGAGACCTCGGACGAAAAGCTTCCCGGCATGGAGTAATCGGCGGCGCCGAGCGAGGCTATGGCCTGCCCGTAGATGTCGGGCATGCCCGACAGCAGATTGCTGGCGCCGACATTGAGAATGCTCGCACTGTTCCACAGCAGATTGCCGCTGCTCGAGACGCCGCCGTCCTGCGCGCTGCCCGACAGCATTGCCAGCGTGTCGTTGTCATAGAGCACATTGGTCTGGATGATGACATTGCCATCATAAAGGCTGCCCCCCACGATGATGAGGTCATAGTAGTGGCCCAGATCGGTAAAGGAGACGCTGTTCAGACCCAGATTTTCACCACTGCTGATTGTAGTGGTTGTGCCCACGGCAGACAACACATGGGTGTCGCCGTCGCTAGTGAAGCTGTATTGGGCGATCCAATCGAGGAACACCATGTCCCCCTCGACGACCGATACTTGCCAGTTCGAAGGAAAGGCACCCGGATTCTGGGCCGCCATTTCCGCTGCTGTATCGCGCGGGTCGGCGTTGAAGGATGCTATGTTGTGAGCGGCGGTGCCGTTTGCCGCATTGGCTGTGGCGCCGGGCAGCCGGCTATCGACTGTGTCGATGTCGCTGTAAACGTTGGTCTGGATGATGGCGTTGATCGCGTGGTAATCGCCGGCGACCGCAAGAAATGCCGAACTGAGACCGGCATTGCCCACCACGGCCTCGTTGACCATCATGTTCGCGCCGCTCTCCAGCGTGATGGACACATCATCGGGGTCGATGGTGAAGACAATATCTGTCGTGGCCGCAGGCTCGGGATCATCCACCAATGCCTGCAACTGGTCCGGCAGGGCATCCTCGAGACTGGGCAACAGATCCGCGGGCAGTCCATCAACATAAAGCCCGTTCAGCGCAGGGCCCGTCACGGTGGTGATATCGTGGGTCAAGCCATCGCTCTGCTGATGGGTATGCGTGTTGACAACCGTTGTACCATCGCTATTCTGCCCCTGAGCAATGGCAGCAATGACCGTTTCGGCGTGGGCGAAATAGGCCGGTATCTTGCCTTCATTTTCCGGCGCGGCGATGGAGCCCAGAGCGCTGGAAACAGCCAGCCCGGTCTGCAGCAGGACCTGCATCGGCTCGGCATCGGCCAGAAAGCGCATGGCTCCGACATCAGCATTGCCCAGAACAAGAAAGTCATTGTCGTCCAGCAGCATCACCTGATTGGCCGACAGCATGACCGAGCTTGGCTCAAGACCCAGATACGGGCCGGTCTGTGCTGCGGCGCCAGCCGGAACAGGCCAAAGGACCGGCCCGGCCTGAGGTGTCCAGATGACACCGGCCAGAACGCCCTCCTTGATATCGATGCGCGCCGTTCTGGATTCGAGATCCACATCATCGCGCAGATGAGACGGGCGATAGGCCACACCGGGGATAAACGCATCCAGTTGGAGATGCTGGAAAAAGCCGGGCGAGAGGTAAGGGATGGGCTCGGCAGGCATCAGATTCTGTTCGCGCCAGAATTCCTCGTAGGCGTGCCGCATGCGCATCTCATCGACGCGGATTTCAAAGCAGCCGATGAAGTGTGCGATAACTTCTGAAATGCTGTCGCTGGGTAGGAACACCGCGACTCCTCCTAATTACCGTTGGCGCTGGTGCGCCTTCGGGATTGGTCTGCGCGCGGGCGCGCAGACCGGGTTTGCCGATTGGAGGTCGGAACTAGTGGTGATCGCCGCTGGTATCGGTGGTGTCGTTGTCCATCGAGCCGCCAACCACGGTCACATCGATCGCGTTCTGCTGCAGATTTGCACCCTGCACGATATCCAGGTTGAATGCCGATCCGGTCGCCGTCGCACGGGCGTCGGCGATAGCCGTCAGGTCACCTTCGTGACTGTGCCATGGGTTGCCGCCGGCGTTGAACATTGCATCGCCAGCATTGGCATAAAGCTGGAAATTGCCGGAGTTGGACTGATTGACGTCGTGCAGCGTGTCATTGTCGACAATGTTGGCGACCTGGTTGAAGGCGAACCCCTGGCCATTGCCGCCCGAGAAAGCGTCATTGAAGACATTGTCGAAATCAACGTCGATCACGCCGTAACTGGTGCTCGAGTCGTTGAAGGCGTTGGTGATCTGGCTGTTGTCATCACTCGAGTTGAACGAATCGTCGATGGTGGAATCGATGTCGATCCCAAGGCTCGAATGGCTCGAGTTATCGTTGCCAGAGTTGTGGGCCGAATTATCCGAAGAATCCTTGAACGCATCGGAGATGTTCTGAACCGAGTTGTCGTTACCCGAGTCATTGGTGGAGTTGTTGTTGCCGGAGTCGGTGGCCGAGTTATCGTTGCCCGAGTTATCGGTCGAGCTGTCGTCGTCGTCCGACGAGTTATCGTTGCCGCTGTCAGAAGTGTTGACCGAATTGTCGTTGCCTGAATCGTTCACCGAATTGTCGGAGTTGTCATTGCCACTATCGGCAACATCGTCATCGGAATTGCCCGAATTGCTGACGTCATTGTCCGAATTGTTGGAATCGTTTGTGGACTTATCAAGGCTGAACGTCTGCTGGTTCTGCCAAGTCCGGGAATTGTCATTGCCACTGTCATTGGTGGAATTGTTGTTACCCGAGTCGTTCACCGAGTTGTCGTCGTAGTCGGAAGAACTGTCGTCATTGTCTGTGTAGTTTGAATTGTCATTGCCCGAGTCGTTCACCGAATTGTTATCGTCGTCCGAGGAACTGTCGTCATTGTCAGTGTAGTTAGAATTGTCGTTGCCGCTATCCGCCGTGTTGGTGGAATTGTCGGTGTTCGAGTTGTCGTCATCGTCCGACGAATTGTCGTCGTTATCGGTGTAGTTGGAATTGTCGTTGCCGCTATCGGTCGTGGTGTTCGAGTTGTCGTCATTGTCTGTGTAGTTTGAATTGTCGTTGCCGCTATCCGCCGTGTTGGTGGAATTGTCGGTGTTCGAGTTGTCGTCATCGTCCGACGAATTATCGTTGCCGCTATGCGCCGTATTGGCGGAATTGTCGTTATTGCTGTGGGTGTCTGAGTTGTCGTCATAGTCCGAAGAGTTATCGTTCCTTGACCCAGTCAGCGAATAATCCTGCTGGTTCGAACGCGTATTGTCGGCGAACGAACTGTCGTCAATGTAGTTGTTGCTGTTCTTTTCGGCCATTTCCTGTCGCTCCTGTTAGGAGGCGAATGCAACCGACCTCTATACATTTCCAACGAGGTAAATGGTTGTCCCGCCCATAACTTCCTCCATTGGGAAGCCTGGGATATCTTTGTGCCGGTTGCCGCAACAAATAAGACAGCAATTCGAGTTAAGCCGCAGCACAGGACTAATCCTAATGATCGATCCCGGAATGCTGACACCGTGCAATCTTGCGCGCCGGGCAGGATATTCGCGCAACGCCGCAAGCCTTTATTTGGAGCGGGCTGCGTGAGCGGTGCGCTCTGAATCGAGAGCCGCAATGTCGCTCTGGAAGTCTCCCGCAGTACAATTCGCCTGTGAGTGTCTTTTCGTGTAACGCTGCGGTCACGCCGACAGTGTTAACGCTTTATTAACCTTTCGCTCAAGCACCTCCAAAGTATTAGAGCGAATCAAGAGGAGGCGAGATGATTAATTCACCGAACACGATCGATAGCTCCATCCATTCCAGCGAGCTAAATCTACGCGCCAGCACAATTATCTTTTGGGCGAACCAGGGAGCCATGTACCAGGGGCTGGTGCAGGCGATGCAAGCTCATCTGCCCGATCATGACGTACTGCTGGTGGAGCGCCTGCCCGATCGGGAAATCTTCACTTCAACCGTCCGGCTGGTGCTGCTCGACCTGGGCCTCAAGGTACAATGTGCTTCGGCGGTGGCGTCCAGCCGTGACTATTTCCCGCACGCAGCGCTGGGCCTGGTCATGCGCGATGTCGACCACGATCTGCCCGATTGCGACCTGCTGTTCGGCCGTGGCGAAGTACAGGGGCTGTTGCCGCTTGATCTCAAGCTGGAGGTTTGGCTGGCGGCCATGTCGCTCCTGGTGCAGGGCGGGGAATATTATCCCCCTGTCCTGTCGCGCCGTCATTACCAGAGCGATCGGGCAACCCAGATCGATTTGGCCAGCAACGCGATCGAGACTTCCGAGCAGCCGGGCGCGCCCCTCGAATCCTTTGAAGGAGATGTGCATCTAACCCGGCGTGAGCGCGAA
Organism: Devosia sp.; assembly: GCA_028290685.1. Classification (GTDB taxonomy): domain Bacteria; phylum Pseudomonadota; class Alphaproteobacteria; order Rhizobiales; family Devosiaceae; genus Devosia. The sequence continues at coordinate 6,977 of JAQGJI010000022.1, forward strand.
GTTCTCGAACTCGTATCTGAAGGCTATCAAAACAAGCTGATCGCCGATCGCATGGCGCTGTCTGAACATACGGTCAAGGTTCACGTGCACAATCTGATCACCAAGATGCATGTCAGCAATCGAACCCAGGCCGCGGCCGCCTTTCGCTCGGGCCGGCATCTCTCAGCGGCGCCCCCGCGCAGCCGGTCGGTGCTGGGGTCGTACCAATATCCCGGCCGCCCCTGATGAGCCGAATAGATGTCTTGTTGCCCCTGATCGGCAAGCTGAATTACTGCTGGACCAACACGGAAAGCCTGCTCATCTATCTCATCGTTGACATGATGAAGTGCAGCAAGGAAGCGGCAATTATTGTCTTTCTGACACTGAACACCACAAGAGCCCGGCTCGATCTTGTCGAGCGGCTGGCGAAGATGACAGCGACACCGCCTGCCAAACGCAGCGCCGTTCTTGATATAACCGGCCGCATGAAGCGCGAAGCCAAGGTCCGCAACAAGTACAACCATTCGGTTTTCGATTTCGATGAAAACGGAGAACTGGAGAGCACACAGCTGTTGCGCATAGCCGAGTTTGGGAACGAATTGAAATATGGCAAGGTGGAGGAACTCGACAACTCCGAATTGCAGCGCCTAGCCGACACTATCGAACATATCAGTGTAATAAACCAGGATATCTGGTTGTTTGTTCGCGCCAACAACATCAAGGACCTGTGACGGAACCGCGAAAGCTTGAAAAGGGTAAACTAAGCCGAAACCAGCGCAATAACCTACGTCTATTTTGTGATGCAAACTTCGTTGATAAACATAGCGGACATTAAAGTTCCGCTGCTGATTACAAGCGAGGCGTAGACGATGCTGGCTAGTATAAGTACTCTCGGTAATTGCAGTGTAGCAATCGCAGATCAGCATCTGCCGGGAGCCCCGTCGAATTTGTTTCGCCTCGCGTCATTCGTGACGTTGTCCGGACACAAGCTGTCAGCTTCCCGACAGCGGCTGGGGGCACTGCTCTGGCCCGATGTCAGCCACGCCAAGGCAGCGGCAAATCTGCGTCAGGCCCTGTTGCGCATTCGCCATTTTCAGATGGATCACGCATTCGCATTCCTGGACTCCAATGTTTCCGGTGTCTTCATCGAGAATCCCCATGCAGTGGACTTTGATCTGCTTGCGCTCCTGGACCGGCTCGCCGATCCAGCGCCCAGAGCTGCGGTGGATCTGTGCACAATCTACGGGGGCGAGCTTCTCGCCGATCTGCCTGACTCAGGTTCGGAATTCGAGGAATGGCTGGCGCTGCAGCGCGATCACTTGCGGGATCGTTGTACCGCTCGGCTCACGGCCGCGATCGCTACCACCAATGATCTGTCTGAAGAGGATCGTATGACATGCGCGCAGAAACTACTGCAGCTGGACCCCTGCAATGAGGATGCATATTGCTGCCTCATGCTGCAGGCAGCGGCGCATGGACATCGATCCCGTCTTCATACCCTGTTTGACAATTGCCAGCGCCACCTGATGCGGGAGCTGGGCGTTCGGCCGTCAGCGCATACGGTGCAGGTATTCCGGGAACTCGTTCAGCGGCTGAACATGCTGGTCATCTGACGGCAAGTCAACGTCCGGCACTGCACGCCTCGGCGACCGCTCTGGCTGGCCTAGCGTGACCAGACAACAAATAATCATGCAATAAACTCCCCACCAAGAAAAACACATCGCCACAATACCGCCAGGCTAGTAAGTTACCTGGACCCGCTTTCCCAAACATAAGTTGCTCCCAAGAATCAACCGGTCCTTTCTGGGCACTGCTAACTTACACAGACGCCATCCCACCCAAAATAGATACATCTGATTAAACCCTTCTAGCGGCTATTCACCGTGGTTATTTTCAACCAGTGTTGATCAAACCCTTTGTGACACAATCATTTGGGTTAGCTAGGGCAAATCAGAACGGACCGCTCCAATGGTTTACACCGACGGACAATATTTGGGGGTTACTGTCATTGCGCGGGCCTTGTCATGGGCTGCTGCGCTTGCCGATGCAAAGGTAGAGCTTTCCCCGGGTGGGGAAGCCTTCGACGCACCTGCGCGGTTCGAACGGCGCATGGCTGCCAAATTCATCCGCCACGGCGTTCTCCACGGGGTGATCGATACGGGGCAGGCCCTGCGTCTTTTTTCCGGCACCGAACCGCCTCGCTAACCGCGCATATCAGCGTCAGGAGCCCTGCCATGCATGCGATAGAGGTTAAGATCAGGCGCCCCAGAGGTCGGACGGTCGTGCGAAAGACCATAGCCGTGACCGGGGGCGCAGGGTTCCTTGGCTCCCATCTGTGTGAGCACCTGCTGGCATTGGGTCACCATGTCGTTTGCATCGATAATTTCGACACGGGGCGGCACGCCAATATTGTCCATCTGTTTGGAGCAGGCGAGTTCGACCTGGTCGAGCATGACATGGTCCTTCCGCTTCCCGCGCAACTGCCCCGCTTCGAGCAGATCTACAACCTGGCCTGCCCTGCCTCTCCCCGGCACTATCAGCGCGATCCGGTTCATACTCTGCAAACCTGCGCCATGGGCGCCATGCATGTCATGCAACGGGCAGGCCATGATGGTGCGCGGGTCCTGCATGCTTCGACTTCGGAAGTATATGGCGACCCCGATGTGCATCCCCAGAGTGAAGCCTACTTCGGCAATGTCAATCCGGTAGGGCCGCGCTCCTGCTACGACGAGGGCAAGAGGTTTGCCGAAACACTGTGCACCGATTTTGCCCGGCAGGCAGAGGTGCCGCTCAGGATCGCCCGCATTTTCAACACTTACGGCCCACGCATGCGGGCCGATGACGGACGGGTCGTCTCCAATTTCATCCTGCAGGCTCTTAAGGGAGAGGACATCACCCTTTATGGCGATGGCAGCCAGACGCGGTCGTTCTGCTATGTGGATGATCTGATCGACGGCTTGGTCCGCCTGATGAACTCGGACGCCAATTTCAGCGGTCCGGTCAACCTTGGCAATCCGGCCCAGATCACCGTTCTGCAACTGGCAGAACTGGTGATCGAGCGAACCGGTTCGCACTCACCCATTGTGCGCGGGCCATTGCCCGTCGACGCCCCCCGCCGGCGCCAGCCCGACATCGCCAAGGCGCGCGCCCATCTGGGCTGGTCTGCCTCGACCGATCTGGCCGAGGGGCTGGACCGTACTATTGATTACTTCGCTACCCAGCTTGCTTGCCCGGTCCCGCAGGTCGACACCTCTTTCATGCTGGAGCGCGCAGCGCCAAGCGAAGACGCTGCTTTGCAAGGATAGTCAAATGCGCCTCGTGGTTGTGGGATGTGGATATGTAGGCCTGGTTTCGGGGGCATGCTTTGCCGAACTGGGGCATGAGGTGGTCTGTGTCGACACCGATGTCGGTCGGATCAAGGGCCTGAAGGCTGGCATGGTGCCAATTTTCGAACCCGGTCTTGCCCAGATGATCGGGCGGACAGTTGCTGCCGGGCGCTTGCGTTTTGCTGCAGAACTGCCCGATCTCGACGAAGCAGTGGACGCCGCCTTTATTGCCGTGGGCACCCCGCCATCCCCTGATGGACATGGCGCCGACTTGCGCCATGTCTATGCCGTCGCCGAGGCGATGGCGGGCCGCGCCGTCAGGCGCCTGCTGGTGGTCACCAAATCCACTGTTCCGGTGGGAACCGGGGACATGATCGAAGCCATCATCCGTGCGCGGCGGCCTGATCTTGAGCTTGATGTCGCCTCCAATCCGGAGTTTCTGCGCGAGGGCTCGGCCCTGCACGATTTTATGAAGCCCGACCGGATCGTGCTCGGCAGCGGCTCCCCAGAAGCGATTGCTACGCTCCAGGCGATCTATGCGCCGATAACTCAGTTTGGTGTTCCCGTTTTAAGCACCGGACGCAAAGGTGCAGAGCTGATCAAATATGCCGCCAACGCGTTTCTTGCGGTCAAAATCACCTTCATCAATGAAATCGCTGACCTGTGTGAATCGGTCGGCACCGACATAGACGATGTTGCCGATGGAATCGGGCTCGACCGCCGGATCGGCCGGGCGTTCCTGGAGGCTGGTCCCGGCTATGGCGGCTCGTGCTTTCCCAAGGATACCGCAGCTCTGATAGCCACGGCGCAGGACTGGGCCGTCAACCTGCGGCTCGTCGAAACCACGATTGCCAGCAATGATGCCCGCAAGCGCTCCCTGGCGCGGCGCGTAGCTGTCGCGATGGGCGGCAGCGTCAACGGCAAGCGCATCGCCGTCCTGGGGCTTACCTTCAAGCCCAACACAGATGACATGCGCGACGCCCCCTCGATCGCACTGGTTGCAGCGCTGCAGCGCGCTGGCGCGACCCTGAAGGTTTATGATCCTGAAGGCATGCCACAGGCACGATCGATGCTCAGCAATGTCGAATTTGCCGTTAATGCCTATGACTGCGCCGAGAATGCCGACTGCGTGGTGGTGATGACCGATTGGGACGAATTTTCCACGCTCGACTACGACAAGCTGGCAAACTTGGTTCGCATGCGCCTTGTGGTTGATCTGCGCAATAAACTCGACAAGGATCGTCTTCGTGTTGCGGGCTTTACGGTCGCTTCGATCGGCCGCCCGGCACAGGGCCCGGCAGTTTTGGCACCGCAGCCCGCCTCAAAAGCAGCATCGGACGGCCCGGGACGTTCCCCGCGCTTGCGCGCGGTGAACGGCAGTGCCCCAGGGCATCTGCCTGCCGCCCAAGAGGTCGCCCGACCCGATGCGATTGCAATCCCCTGAACCGGCGAGCTCCCCATGCCCATTCCCAGCGACTTGTTCGGTTCCGTCCTGATTGCGTTGTTCGGGCTCACCCAATTTGCCTACTTCCTGACGTTCGTGCTGGACGTCTACTTCTTCACCCGACCGGTCAACCGGGTCGATCCGCGCGAGGCGCAGGCGCTGGACCCGGCTCAGTACCCCTACATCGTGTTGTTTTATCCGGTGCTCAGGGAGCTGGAAGAGACAATGCGAACGACGTTCCTGTCGCTTTCCCGGCTCGATTATCCGCCCGAGCGATACCGCGTGGTCGCTATTCCCAACGCCAGTGACACAGACACTCTAGCAAGCCTGGAACGGCTGGCAGCCGAGTTCCCGTTTCTGGAACTATTGGCGGTGCCCCCGACCAGCGATCCGCGCTGGCAGGTGGTTTGGGACGCCTGGAACAAAACCGAAAAAGCCTATTGGTGGCACCGTGGCAAGCGCGCCTTCAACAGCGACCTGCCGCCCAAAAAGACGCGCCAGCTCATCTATGCATTTTATACAATGGCTGAAAAGCTGAGTGCGGACGGCGATTTCCTGGTCAACTATATCGACGCCGATTCCTGCCCCCCACCCGATCATTTCCTGGCCGCCGCCGCCGGTATTCGCCACTATGACGTGCTGCAGGCGCAAAACATCGCCGGCAATCTCAATGCCAGCCTGGCCGCCAGTTGGCACGCATTCGATCACATGGCCTGGGATGGCTCGAAATATCCCCACCTGTCCGCCGATGGCAAGCATCCGTTCTGGGTTCTGGGCAAGGGCTTGTTCTTCAAAGCATCGGACCTGATGGCGCTGGGTGGATTTCACCCATGGCTCACCATTGAAGACCCGGAAGTGGGCATGCGATTCTGGACCAACGGCAAGCGCATCGGCATCATCGAAAACCCGCTGATCGAAGAAGTACCGGTAACTTTTTCCCATGGTATTACGCAGCGCAAGCGCTGGGTTGCCGGTTTTTTTCAAAGCCTGGGCACCCCGCTGAAGGACATGGGCATGCCACCTGCAGCGCGGTTCAAGGCATGGCTCAACTTTCTTCCGTGCCTGTCATTGTCGCTCAACTCCCTTGGGCTGCCGCTGGGATCTTGGGCGATCTACAATGGCTGGATCGGTCAGCAGATCGTGCCAGACTGGATGTTGCAGCTTTCGCTGCTCAATCTGCTGATATTCCTTGTATCGACGAGCGCGCTTTATGTGCGCACCTGGCGCCGCAGCGCGCTGGTGCTGCCGCGGCGGCGCGACCGGCTGTGGTATCTGCTGCGTATCAACCCTATTGCCTTGCTGATCTGGTGGACCATTTGGCTGATACCGCTTTTCATCGGGTTCCGCATGTATCTGCGCGATGAGGGCCTGGTTTGGGAACGCACCCTTAAAAACGATGCCAACCACCTGTTGGTGCGCCAAACGGCTGCTCGACCTGCCTTGGCGCCTGAACCAGATGAGGTCGCGGCTGTCCTGCCCGCCCAAATTGTCAAGCTCAGACCAAGCCCGTGATGCAAACGTGGGAGCAAACCATGTCCAAAGGCCATGTCCTTGTCACCGGTGGCGCTGGCTTCATTGGCTCGCACCTGGTTGATACAATGCTGGCTCGCGGCTTTGAAGTAACGGTGCTCGATTGCCTGTTGCCGCAGGTGCATGGCGATGCTGACATGGACGCGGACGGCTGGCCGGTTTATCTCAATCCTGCCGCCCGGCGCATCAGGGGCGACATCTTGGACGATGGAGTGTTTGCCCGAAGTCTGGACGGCATCACCCATCTGGCCCATCTCGCCGCCTCGGTGGGGGTGGGCCAGAGCATGGCCAATATCGTTGATTACACGCGCAACAACACGATGGCTGCAGCCGTCATGCTGGAGACGCTGACACGACACCAACATGGCATCAGGCGCATGGCGGTAGCCTCATCCATGTCGATCTACGGCGAGGGTGAGTACCGGGCTCTGGCGAGCGGGAAAAAGATGGCGCCTCCGCTGCGCAGCCATCAGCAACTGCTGGAGCGAGACTGGGAACTGGCCGAGAACGGCAGCGTGCTGGAGCCAGTGCCGACCAGCGAAAGCAAGCTCTTGCAGCCAGCTTCAATCTATGCGGTCAACAAACGGGATCACGAGGACATGTTCCTCTCGGTTGGCCGGGCACTGGGCATTCCAACCGTGGCGTTGCGCCTGTTCAATGCCTATGGTTCGCGCCAGGCGCTGAGCAACCCCTATACCGGCGTCGCGGCGATTTTCATTTCCCGGCTGCTGAACGATCAGGCGCCCCTGGTTTTTGAGGATGGCGAGCAGAGGCGTGATTTCGTCCATGTGCTCGATGTCGCCGATGCGTTTGCCACTGTGCTCGAAAGCGATTTGCAGGCTTGGGAAATCTGCAATGTCGGCAGCGGGCAGGCGATCACCGTTAACGAGATTGCCCGGACGCTGGCACGGCTCTTAAAGAAAAACATCGCGCCAGAAGTGCTGGGCAAATATCGCGTTGGCGATATCCGGCACTGCTTTGCCGATGTTTCCCGCATTGAGCAGGTGTTCGGGTTCAGGCCGCAGCGGCAATTCGAGGAAGGCATGCGTGAGTTGATCGACTGGGTTGCCACCGCCCGCAAGCCGGTTGATCGCAGCAGCACCAGCATGGCCGAACTGGCCGGGAGCAGGCTGGTGGTGTGACACCGGCAGCCGGCCGGTTCGGCTTACACCGATTGCATCGCGCAGCACTGCGTGCATGGGCTCGGGCTGCAGCTTGCTCTCAAAAGAGTAAGCCCTAGTGCGGGCGGCTGGCCCGAGGCGCCGCCTATTGAGCCGACCGCCGGCCTCTATCTGCAGCCACGGGTACCGGCCCATCGGGCCCAGGTGGTTATGCTTTCAACAGCCGGCTGCGCCAGGGCGATTTGGAGCCAGCGGCGCCCTTCGTCCGATACGCGCACGCCCAGGTTGCGCGGTAAGGGCGCTCCTGGCGTTCGGCTCGGTAATCAGGATCGTCAACCCCCCAATCGGCGGTCTCCCCCAGGAACCAGAAGAAGCCGTCCAGCGGCAATTTGTTCGAAAATCCGTGGGGGCGCAAGAATGCACGGGCGGGAAAAACTATCCTTTTTGCTCTGGCTGGTGGAGTTGGGTTTTATCCACATGCGCAAAGCTTTAGGCTGTTGAATGTCGATTTGACCGCGGCGTCCATGTATTATCCGGTCAGGTTTTTGCCAGGAGTATTCGCATGCGCCTTTCATCTTTCGTAGCCGCTGTCGTGATGATTGCGGCTCCCCTGTCTGCCCACGCAGCAGAGGTTACACCGCTGGTGAGTGCGGAATGGCTCAAATCCCATGCCGGGGATGAGAACATCGTTGTGCTCGACATCCGGGACGACATCGAAAAGACCGACCTGGGCGATCTGCCCTATATCGCCAATGCCGTGGTTGCCCCTTACGCCAGCGCCGGCTGGCGCACGGAAGTGGATGGCGTCCCCGGACAAATCCCCGCTGAGCAGGAGATCGCCGGCTTGATCGGAAGCCTGGGCATCGATGGCGACGACCACGTCGTGATTGTTCCCTGGGGGACTGACTCGTCCGAGTTCGGCGGCGCCACCCGCGTCTACTGGACGTTCAAATATCTCGGCCATGACGCGGTTTCCATTCTTGATGGCGGCTGGCGCCAATACGACGCCCAGGGCGGTGAACGCGCTGCCGAGGCGGCAATTCCGGTGGCAGTTGAATTTCCCTATGAAGTGCAACCCCAGTTGCGTGTGACAACCGAACAGGTGGTAGCGGCGCTTGAAAATGGCACCAAGCTCATCGACGGGCGGCCAAACGAGCAGTTTGTGGGCCAGTCCAAGAGCCCGGTAGTGCGCGTCGCCGGCACCATTCCCGGCGCAGTAAACCTGCCACATTCTTCGCTGTACAGCGGCGAATTTGCCAGTTTCGCCCAGCCGGAGACCATTGCCGGCCTGGCGCAGAACCTGGGATTGGCGGAAGGCGAAGAGAACATCGTTTTCTGCAATACCGGTCACTGGGCCTCGATTGCCTGGTTCGCGCTCAGCGAGGTTGCCGGCAACAAGAACACCGCCATGTATGACGGCTCCATGGCTGAATGGGCTGCCGATCCGGCACGTCCAATTCAGTAAAGCCGGGCACCAGGCTTGACTTTGCGGTTTGGGTGTTGCGCTTGAGCGGCGCAACACCCAACACCTGTTTCAAACCCAACGCTTTTTGAGACCTATGAGCCAACTCGCAACTGCCGCGCCAAAATTCTTGCCCGCTGTAAGCACGGACCGCATGCCACTGCTGGTGTCCGCCGTGATGCTTGCCGCGGGCTTTGTCTTGATCACCTGGCTTGTTGACCTGCGCCAGGGCGCTTTGTTTTTAATCGGCGGTGCGCTGGGCGTCGCCCTTTATCATGGCTCGTTTGGTTTCACCGGCGGATGGCGCCGCATGGTGGTGGAAAAGCGCGGGCGCAACATGCGTGCGCAGATGCTGGCAATCGGGGTGGCTGCCCTTGCCATGATCCCGCTCGTGGCCGCCGGCTCGATTGGCGGTCAGGCCATGGCCGCAGCCCTGGCACCGGTAGGCGTCTCGGTGGTCCTGGGCGCCGCCATTTTCGGGCTTGGCATGCAATTGGGCGGCGGCTGCGGATCGGGAACCTTGTTCACGGTCGGGGGCGGATCCTCCCGCATGTTGGTTACGCTTGTGTTCTTTATCGTGGGGTCGCTGGTTGGAACCGCACATTTGCCGTTCTGGCTGACGCAGCCTGCGCTCCCCCCAATCAGCTTGGGTGCCGAACTGGGTATCGGCTTTGCCATCGCCCTGACCATCACCGGGCTGGCGCTGGTGGCGCTGATCACCGCCCTGATTGAAAAGCGGGTGCATGGCGACATCGAGGCCGAGCCCGCCCCCGCCCGCGCCGGGTGGAACTGGATATTGCGCGGCCCCTGGCCCTTGATCGGTGCCGGCCTGGTGCTGGCGCTGCTCAACATCGCCACCCTACTGGTGGCCGGCCATCCCTGGTCGATCACCTATGGCTTTGGCCTGTGGGGGGCAAAAATTGCCCAGGCTGTGGGTATTGATGTCGCCAGCTGGGAATTCTGGACCTGGCCAGCACAGGCACAGGCGCTTAATTCCAGCGTGCTGGCCGACACTGTCTCGGTCATGGATTTCGGACTGGTGCTGGGCGCGGCCCTCGCCGCTGCCATTGCAGGCAAATTTGCCCCCAAGGCCAGCCTGCCTCTGGGTTCGCTGGTGGCAGCCGTAATTGGCGGCTTGCTGATGGGTTACGGCGCGCGCCTGTCCTTTGGATGCAACATCGGCGCGCTGTTCTCGGGCATTGCGACGGGGAGCCTGCATGGCTGGGTGTGGTTTGCCGCTGCCTTTGTGGGATCGGCAGGCGGCATTGCCCTGCGGCCCGTGTTCGGTCTGGATGGATTTGCCCGCAAATGAGCGCACGCAACACCCTGCTTTTTGGTGCAGCCCTGGCCGTTTCCACCGCGGCGATCGCCTATGATCATGTGACCAATCCAATACCGCCGCGGCCGAGCTACGAAGGTGTTCCTGCTGCAGCGGGATCTGCCCCTTGTGCCGCTGCGCCATGTGCGGCAGGCGCGCCCTGTGCTGCCGGAGCGCCCGCCTCCGCGCCCCTGGCCGCGCCGCCACCCCCACCGGCAGCCGCACCCTGTGCCGCCGGCGCACCGCAACTCGCCGCCCCTCCCCCGCCGCCAGCAGCGTCCCCCGCTGCCGCACCGCTTGCTCCACCCCCGCCCCCGCCAGCCATACGCGCCTCAGAGCCGGCCGAGGCGCTGGCCGCCCCGCCGCCGCCCAGGACAAAGCCCCTCGGTCAAGAAGCGCCCGAGCTTGTGGTGAATGGGAACTAGATGGCGGAAGGATCACGGGAACAGGCACTGGCCGAAATCGCTTTTTGCCAAGCCATTCTGGCCAAGGGCGGGCTCAATGTATTGAGCGAGACGTTCCAGGGTGTTGCCGCGATCGCTGCCTGGGAGCACTATCCACCCGGCGACGTGTATGATCCGGCCAGCAACTCCCAATGGTTTTATCATTGCCACCCCGCGGCTGAAAATTCGAGCGAACACGGGCACTTTCATTGCTTTGTTCGGCCCCAGGGCCCCACGGGTCCGATCCATCATCTGCTGGCTGTGGGAGTGGATGCCAATGGCCGCCTGCTGCGGCTTTTTACCGTCAATCAGTGGGTGGTTGATGATAACTGGGTCAATGCGGAAACAACGATTCCCTTGCTCGCGCGGTTCGACATGCAGATGCCACGGCCCTCTTATCTGGTGAACCGGTGGCTCACGGCCATATGTGTGGCTTACGAGGCTGAAATAACGGCGTTGCTGTGGGAAAGGGACCGGGTGCTCAACGCCCACGCCCCGGCCAATTGGGCCTCCGTTCTGGAGGACCGGTCACTGGAAGTGCTGTCCGAATTTACCCTCCCCCCTGCCGAACCGGCCGGGTCGTAGGGCTCAAAAGGCGTAAACGACACCGGCGAGATCGTCGTCTTGCGCAGCATGCACGCGCTGGCTTGTTCCGCTGCACCGATTATCCGTGCCGATGTGACGTTTCGCCCCCTAGGAAGCCAAGACGCGTTCCAGAAAATTCCCCATGGCAGGGTTGTAGGCGTCAGCCCGCTCCACAAAGCCCATGTGGTTGACACCGGCAATTGTTTCCAGCTTCCCATTACGGGCCTGGCCCGCAATAGCCGTGCTGGCTTCGGGTTTGGTGACAATATCGCTGTCGCCGGCAAGCAGCAGCACAGGCACGTCGACGGATCCTAGCGCACCGGTTGCATCCCAGCGGAACATGGCGAGATTACCCTTCTGGATATTGCCGGGGGGATTTTTGGTCGAGAGCAGGGTCACGTGTTCAAGCTGGCTGCGGGTGACATATTTGCCAAAACCCAAGCGATTGCCCACATGAGCCATGCCGCTCAGATAGCTTTGCCATGCACTGAGCCAGGCCAGAGGCTGCAGCCAAATTGTCAGCCGCATCAATGGCTCCAGCACAGGCTTGCGCAGCGCCTGCACCAGTCCTGACAAGATCATCGTCTTGAGGGGATTGGTATAGGTGGTGTTGACCAGCACTGCGCCCGCCACTCGGCTGTTAAAGAAAGCCGGATTGTCGCGCGCCAGTGTTTGAATGGTCATGCCCCCGATGCTGTGTCCAATCAACCCGACCCGATTCGCACCGGAATACTCAATGATTGCGGCAAGGTTCTGGGCAAAGTTCTCGAGCGAAATCGTGCCGTGCGATTTTCCCAAGCCGGGCAAGTCCCAGACCAGGACGCGAAAGCGAGCCCCCAGATCGCGCTTGGCATAGTGCCAGATCGTGCTGTCAAGCGCCCAGCCATGCGTCAGAATGATGGTCGGACCACTCTGAAGGCCAAGCTCTTCCACATAAAGGCGGGCTCCATTGGCACCATCGATGATCTGTCCCGCCCCGCGATCCTCGTGGGAGGGCTCGCCAGTGTCTGGCTTGGCCAGCAATGGTAGCACAACCAGTCGCCCCAGGAGGGAAAAGGCAATGAGCCCGAGCGCAGTCCACAGGCGCCAATCGTCACGGATGCGAACGAGATCGCCGTCAGTCTGCCGAACAAGCTCACCTTCGTTCCAGCTCCAAAGCAGATAAATCACCAAGCCCAGAATGATCAGACCAAGCAGGCTCGTTATGAAGCGAATGACGGATAGTAGTGGCATGCAAGACAACTCCGGATCGGTGCATCGTCAACTGCATGGACAAGTTTTTGTTCCTACAATTCCCATCACGGGCCAATTGCACCGGGCGCAGCGACGCCGGCAATGGCCAAGGCAGAAATAGCGCCTGCTCAGTGCGGTGCGCCGACAATCGCTTGTTCAAGGTCGATGGACGTGCCGGTTTGCAGGCCGGAAAGATCCGACAGCAGATAAACCGCCAGTCGGGCAACTTCGGCAGGCTCCAGCAATCGCCCGAGCGGGCGGGTGGCCGCGGCTTTGATCGCCCAGTCTTCGCCCTTGCCCAGTGTCCGGGCCTGCATGGTCTGTTCGGCGTCCGTCGGTGCCCAGCCCATGTTTATGCCGTTGACCCGAATACGGTCGGCGAGGTGGGCATTGGCGGCATTGCGGGTGAGGGTTGCCAGCGCCCCTTTGGACGCCGAATAGATCGCCAGGTCCGGCGCACCGCAATGAGCGTTCATGGACTGGATGTTGACAATGGAGCCGGGGGAGCCCCGCTCCCGCAGATGCGCGATCATCGCCGACATCAAGAAGTACGGCGCGCGGACATTGACGGCAAAAATCTTGTCAAACAACTCCGTCGATCCGTCAAGAAAACTCGCCCGATCAGTGACCCCGGCGGCATTGACCAGCCCGTCCAGCGGACCTGCGGCTAACGCTTGGGCCATCAGCCGGGCGGGCACGTCCGGGTCACCAAGTTCGCCGAGCACCACTTCGGCATTTGGGATGGCCGCCAGCGCCTTGTCTGCCTTGCTTGGGTCACGCCCGGCCAGTACGATCCTTGTAGCGCCATTGGCGTGCGCATGGCGGGCGATCTCAAGGCCAAGTCCCTGGAAGCCGCCGGTGATCAGTACGGCTTTGCCTGCAAGGCTCTGCCCAAATGGCTCGGTCATCGGTCTCTCCTTCAGCTTTGATCGGTGATCCGCACATAAAGGGCGGTGACCACCAGAATAATGGCGCCGAACAATATCCGCCGTGCACCCTCGGGAATCTGCAGCAGCGTCAGCAATGTACCAAGCACGGTCAGGATAAGCGCACCGACAATGGTCCCCGAATAGCTGCCGCGGCCTCCGAAAATCGAGGTGCCGCCGATCACCGCCGCTGCAACGGAAGGCAGCATCAATGAGTTGGCGAGCGACAGGGAAGGCGCGCGGATGATGCCCACATAGAGCAGCCCGGTCAGGCCCGCGATCAGTCCCGACATGGTATAGAGCGCCAGGAGCACCTGCCATGAGCGGACACCCGAGAGGCGGGTTGCCTTCTCATTGGCGCCCATTGCATAAAGGAGGCGGCCGAAGCCGGTGCGCCGCAGGCCCCACAGGATCAAAATGGCGAAGGGGACAAACAGGAAGAGGGCGTTGGGCATGCCCAGCGTGCGGCCGGTGCCCAGCCATTCAAACATCCCCGGAATTTCCGAGCCGGTATTGATCACATACCGCTGGTAGACCTGCAGGCATCCCGTCCCGATCAACCCGGTGCCAAGCGTCATGATCAGCGGATGCACCCGGCAGATGCCAACGCCGAAGCCGTTGACCAGCCCCATCAGGATCGCAGGCACGAGCGCCAGGACAATGGCAGAAGGCCCACCAACCAGCGGCGTGAGCGTCGCGACCACAAAGGCGCTGATCGTCGCCACGACGCCTGCCGACAGATCGATCCCTCCGGTCAGCATGGTCAAGGTCTGGCAGGCTGCCAGCATGGCGAGCGGAATAGCGAAGCGAATGGTGTTACCCACCCAGCGCTCGTTGAAGATGCCCGGCTGCAGCCCCTCCAAGAGCGCCACCAGTGCGAACAGCAACAGGATCAGCGGGATAACCGGATTGGCCCGGATTACGCGCCCCACGCGCTGGGGCAGCGCAGCAATTTCGATCGTAGCTGCCATCAATGCCGTCCTCTCATGGCCAACAAGCCGCCTGCCATGACCACGGCAACCATGATCGTGCCCTCGATGATAGTGGTCACATTCGGGTCCACCGAGAGCAGCGTCAAGTCAAGGCGCAGGGTGCGCAGGATGAACACGGCGATGATCGGCCCCAACAGGCCGCCCTTGCCCCCGGTCAGTGCCACGCCGCCCAGCACCACCGCTGCAACGCTCGCCAGCAGATATGGTCCCGGGATGGGTTCCCCGATGCCGGTGCTGAGCGTGATCGAGAGCCCGCCCAGCGCCGCAAACAGCCCGGCAAATCCATAGGCGGCGATGCGCGTTCGCCCGACAGCAACCCCCGAGCGGAACGCTGCGTGCTGATCGCTGCCGATGGCATAGATGGAAAGCCCCAGCTTGGAGCGCCGCAGCGGCAGCCAGATGATCACCACAAGCGCCACAAGCACGACGAATGCGCGCGGCACCCACATGGTCATAGCTGCCGGCACGCCAGGCAGGGTCAGGCCGCCCACGACCAATTCACGCATCCAGGGAGTGGCGGCGCCACCGGGCGCATTGAGGATCAGCAAAGCTACCCCTTCCCAGACGAACAGCATGGCAAGCGTCACCACGATGTCGGGTCCGCGCGTAAGAACAATAAGGGCGCCGTTGATGACCCCCATGCCAATACCGGCTGCCAACACGACCAGCACGACCAGACCGGCACTGGCATCGCCCATCTGCTGCATCAGCAGGGCGGCGATGACCCCGGCCACCGCCATGACCGAAGCAATGGAGAGGTCAATACCACCGGCAATTACCACAATGGCCATGCCGGCGGTGCAGAAGGCGAATGGCAGAGCCGCGCGGGCGAGGGAATCAAGACCCGAGACCCCGAAATTGGGTTGGATGATACGCGTTGCGATCAACAGGCCGGCGAGAATGGCTAACAGGCCCAGCGACCATCCGTAGCGGTTAAGCACACCCGTCATGGTCGGGCTCCAGGCCGCTGTTTTTCAGTCAGGCCATAGGCGGCCCGCATCAGGTTCTGCTCGGTGGCATGTTCGGCCTCGATAATGTCGACCACCTTGCCGCCGAATATGACAATGGCGCGGTCACAGGCCAGCGCGATCTCGCCAAGTTCGGATGTGTAGAACAGGATCGAGGCGCCCTGCGCCGCCAGCTCGCGCAGCAGCGGATAGATCTGGTGTTTGGTGCGCACGTCGATGCCGCGGGTGGGATCGAACAGCAGCAGGGTTTCAACCCCCGCAGCGACCCAGCGGCCGATTGTGACCTTCTGCTGATTGCCCCCGGACAGTCGCCGCACCTCGCCCTGTGCACGCATGTCGATCTGCAGGCGCGCCACGGCATCGGCGACCTTGGCGGCTTCCTCGCGCATCGCAATAGCGCCCCATTTGGCAGGACGGGCCAGCAGCGGCAAGGCAATATTCTCGCGCACCGAACGCAGCATCAGCAGCGCATCCTTGCGATCCCCGGGAACGAGCGTCAGCCCCCTGGCGATGGCGTCCGCAGGATGAGCGAAGCTGGCTGCCTGACCATCCACGTCGATGGTTCCCGATTGGGCGCGGCGGAAGCCAGCCAGGACGTCGAACAATTCGTCCTGTCCTTGCCCCTCCAGCGCGACAACGCCGAGCACTTCGCCCTTATGCAAGTCAAACGATACATCGGCGAGCTTGGAGCCTGCGCTGAGCGAGCTGACCCGCACGCGTGGTGCTTGCGATGGAGTGGCACTCGATGCGCGCCTACCGGCCAGTTCGGCACGAACTGGAACGCCCCCGAGCATCAGCTCGACGATTTTTTCCTCGATACCCGGCTCGATCACGAAATCGCCCACCGTCACGCCGTCCCGCAGCACCGAGGCGCGATTGCAGACGCGAGCTATTTCGGCGAAGCGATGGGAGATATAGATGACCGATCGCCCGCTATCGGCCTGCCCACGGATAACCGTCAGCACGCGCTCCACCAGATCGGCCGGCAGCGCTGCGGTCATCTCATCGAGCATCAGCACGTTTGGCTCCTTGGCCAAGGTCAGCGCCAGATCGAGAATGCGCAGGGTAGCAAGCGGCAGCTGCGCGATCCGGGCATCCAGCCGCAGGTCGGTGATCCCAAGTTCGCGCACCCAGTGACGAAACGGCTCGGCTGCCACATCGACCAGCCGCAGATTGTCCCTCACGTCCAGGTCAGGGATCAGCGAGGGTTCCTGGTAGACGGGCATGATGCCGCTGCGCCGCGCCTGGGCCGGCGAGGCAAAGCGGCGGTCGACGCCATCAAGGTGAATGTGCCCGCTATCGGGCCGCAAGGCACCGGTCAGAATTTTGACAAAGGTCGATTTGCCTGCGCCATTGGCGCCCATCAGGGCAACGATTTCCCCGGCACGGATCGTCAGCGATGCATCCTTGAGCGCAGCAACGGCGCCAAAGCGCTTTGCCACCCCGCGTGCGTCCAATACGGGACGCGCGGCCGACGGTTCGGTCATGCCTCTACCTTGCCTGATTGGGTGAACCGGGCCCCCGGCTGAAGCTGGGGACCCGAACTCAGATCACTCGCCGGGGCCTTTGCAGGCGATGATTTCTTCGGTCGTGTAGGTGGTGAACCCCTCGATCGAGACGCTCACCGGCCATTCGGGATCAAGGTTGGGGTTCTGTGCCGCAGCAATGCTGGCCTTGCCCTCATCGGAAACATTGTCCCACAGGTCCGGGGTGACCAGTACGGTCTGCTCGGCTGGGGCGTCACCGCCCAGGATCTGCAACGCAACGGCAACGCCGGCGCCACCGATCGAGCCCGGGTTGGTCACGGCTGCACCGACCAGACCTTCCACAGTGGCCAGCTGGCCAACGAAGCCGGCATTGTCAGCACCCACGATCGGCACCAGCGGGGCATCGGATTCAACAAAGGCATCGACGATGACGTTGTCGATACCCGAGGTCCACACGCCATCAAAGGGCACGCCCGTCGAGAGCAGGTCAAGGATCTGCTGCTTGCCCTGGTCCTGCTGCCAGCCGGTGAACACTTCCTGGGCAATCGTGATGCCGGGATATTCAGCCAGCGCGCGCTTGAAGCCAGTGTCACGGTCGTTGTCGGCAGAGGCCCCGGCGGCGCCGCGCATGTACACGACGCTGCCTTCGCCACCCATCTGCTCGAACAGCCACTTGGCGCCGAGATAGCCGTACTCTTCCTGGTTGTTGGACACCACATAGGCTGACGGCTCGGTCACGGCCTGGTCGACGGCGACCACGACGATACCGGCGTCGGTTGCTTCCTTGATGGCGGCGTTGATCCCGTCCGGGTTGGCAGGATTGACCACGATGGCGTCGACGCCGGCCTGGATCAGATTGCGGATGTCTTCCAGCTGGCCCGCAGCGTCGGTGTTGCGATGGGCAATGTTGAGCGAAGCCACCATGCCTGAATCAAGCGCCTGAGCCTTGATGGCGCAGATCATTTCTTCACGCCAGCCATTGCCCTGCACGGTGTTGGACACCCCGAGGGTGTATTCTTGCGCCATGGCGCCACCAATGCCGAGCAGAATGGTCGCGGCGCTGGCTGTCAAAAGCAGTCGAGTCATTGCAGTCCTCCCTAAGATTACGGTCGTCCTTATCGCCCCGCCTTGCTGACGGTGTATCAAGGCCCGGTGGTTTTCGTCCGGCGCTCAAACCAGCTGACCAATATTGATGTTTCCCAGCCTGTTGGCTCCCGCCAACCACTTGGCTGCAAAAACATTATGCCAGTCAATGATGCACTCCAACAACAATCACATCAGATTGCATCAGTTCATTTGACATAAGGGCTGAGAACATCGCGGGCCAGCAGAAAGCCGCGCTTGATCTTGTCGTCCGTGCCCTCGAAATTGCGATCCTCGTGTTCGATGATTACGGAGCCGTCATAGCCGGCGCGGTAGAGGCCGGAAAAGAACTGGGCCCAATCGATGTCGCCCAAGCCCGGCATGCGGGGCACCTGCCAGCCGATACCAGCCGACATGATGCCGTTCTCATAGAGCCCGTCGCGATCGATCATCACGTCCTTGGCATGGACGTGAACCATCCTGGCACCGAATTCGCGGATGAAGCGCGGCTGGTCGATCATCTGCCAGACCAGGTGCGAGGGATCGTAGTTCATGCCCACCCCGGTTTCCCACGTCTCGAAGATGCGCCGCCAGATCCGAGGCGAATAGGCGATGTTGTGCCCGCCCGGCCATTCGTCATGGCTGAAGATCATCGGGCAGTTTTCAAAGGCCAGCGTTACACCCGCATCGCGCGCATGGGCGATGATAGGCGCAAAGATGTCTCTCGCCCTTGTCCAGTTCTCCTCGACATTGAGCGAGCGATCCCCACCCATGAAGGTATTCACGACTGGCACGTTGAGCACGCTGGCAGCGCTAATGACCTTTTTGAGGTGCCCAGTGACCTGGTCGCGATGGGCGGCGTCGGCATGGAGTGGATTGGGATAATAGCCCAGCCCGGAGATGGCGATACCCTTGGCGGTGAGCCCATCAACGATCTCCCCGGCCTGGCTTATGGACAGCCCATCGACATTGATGTGAGACGTTCCCGCATAGCGGCGCGTTTCTGCGCCCGATTGCGGCCAGCACGCAATTTCCAGCGCGTTGAAGCCGCTGTCTGCCGCCCAGCCCGCAACCTCCATGAGGGAGGTATCCGGAAATGGCGCTGTCAGGATTCCAAGTTTCATGCCGCTTCTCCCACCTCTATCCAGCGGCCTTCCCTGGCGCTCTTGATCACCGCATCGCAGAACAGCATTTCAAAATGGCCGTCTTCGAAGCTGGCATAGCTTGCCCCAGCCGATCGCCCACCCGCAAGAACATCGGCATAAACGGCGCGGAAGAAAGCAAAGAACGTATCGGCAAAACCCTCGACATGCCCACCCGGCAGGCTCGCTGCCGATCCACCAGCGCCATTCATGAGCCCTGCATCGCGCTGCAAGATCTGGTTGGGCGCATCGCGGTGGCCCAGCCATAAATGATCGGGATGCTCGGAGTGCCAGGCTGCCGACCCGGACGCCCCCGAGATTTCCCAGCTCATGGCGTTCTTGCGGCCATGGCTGACCTGGCTGGTGGTGAAGGCGCCGCGCGCGCCATTGGCGAAACGCAGCAGGATCATGCCTGCATCGTCGGTCTCGATCCGTCGCGCTTCGCTGGCCTGGCCGCCGGACCTGGTGAACGTTTCGAGCCGGCCAAGCGGGCGTTGGCGTTCATCGATAAAGGTTGCAAGTTCCGCAAGCACGGCAGTCGGCTTCAGCCCGCTGATGAAACCGGTCAGATCGAGCCAGTGCGTGCCGATATCGGCGACCGAACGCAGGGTACCGCCCTCTTCGGTCTCCAGCCGCCAGTTCCAGTCCGTTGCTTTGGCCAGCCAGTCCTGATGGTAGTGGCCAGAAATCAGGCGAATGTCTCCCAACTCGCCCGCAGCGACCATGCCATGCGCCTGCTGGTTCAGCGGATAAAAGCGCGTGTTGTAGCAAACCGCAGCAACAAGACCGCTGGCGCGGGCGCGCTCCACCATTTCAGCCGATTCAGCCGAGGTCATTGCCAGTGGTTTTTCGCAGATAA
Source organism: Devosia sp. (assembly GCA_028290685.1). GTDB lineage: Bacteria > Pseudomonadota > Alphaproteobacteria > Rhizobiales > Devosiaceae > Devosia. Next base: position 26,875 of record JAQGJI010000022.1, read on the forward strand.
CATGCTTGCCAGCCGCCAGGATTGCCTTGACCTGGGCAAAATGGGCATGGTTGGGCGAGGTGACGTGCACGGCTTTCACCGCCGGGTCCGCCAGCAGATCGTCCAGTGAGGCATAGGCCCTGGGCACGCCGAGCGAGCCCGCCCGCTCCACGCCGCGATTGGGGCTTGAGCCCAGCACGCCGGTGATGCGCAGGCCCAGGCGGCGCAGCGCCCAGATGTGCACGGTCCCGATAAAACCAGTGCCGATAACGGCGACGCCCACATCGCTCAGACCGGACATGGCTTGCCTCCCCGGGCCAGATGCGACGCCCTGCCGGACCCCAGCATGTTAAGCACCTGAGTATCCCCCATCCACCGCCAGGCATGTGCCGGTGATGACCGCAGACGCTTCGGACGCCAGAAACAGCACGGGCCCGGCAATATCCTCGGGCTGGCCCCAGCGCCCCAGCGGGGTACGCGCATTGACATTGGCGACATGGACCGGATCTGTGCGGCTGCGGGCGGATTGTTCGGTAACAATGAAGCCGGGCGCCACCGCATTGACGCGGATGCCATCGGGCGCCCAGGCGATGGCCAGCGACTTGGTGAGCTGTTCAACGGCGGCCTTGCTGGCGCCATAGGCCGGGTTGCGCGGGCTGCCGAAGCGCGCATACATCGAGGCTATGTTGATCAGCCTGCCCCTGCTGGCCTTGAGGTGGGGATAAAAAGCTTCCGCCGTGCGGAAAGTACCGTGCAGATTGACGTTGACGACCTTCTCGAAAAAGGTGGGCTCCATCTCTTGCCCGCGCGAGGTTATTGCGGCGCAGTTAACGAGAATATCGAGCTTGTCGACCATGCCTCCCAAGGCACGGACAGCGGCTGCGTCGGTCACATCGAGCCGTTCGTAGCGGAAGCGCTCACGGTCTTCTTCTGCGGGCTGCTCTTCGACGCCCGTAATGGTGACCAGGGCGCCCGCAGCCTGAAAAGCCCGGGCGATCAAGGCGCCGATACCAGCCCGGCTGGCGCCCACGACAAGCACAGATGCTCCGGAAAAATCGAAACTCGCCTGCATGATCGTTCTCCCCCGGCATCACTATTGCCGATGATCAACAACTCTGCAATCTAATTTTCACTTTTTGATTTTTGGTTTTGTCGTTTCATTTTGTCCGGTGCGACCTGTTCGCCCAAGCGTCTGCCCAGGCTGACGATCACCGCCTGGCACACCACCAGAGCCGGCACTTGCGACCGGAAATGACCGAGCCGGGCTTCGGTGACGTAAAGCACATGGCTGGCGAGCGGCACCACGGGGCTGAGTTCATTGTCGGTGATGGCAAGTACCGTAAGGCCTCGATTGGCAGCCAGCCGGGCAGCCTCCAAGGTCTCGGGCGTGTAGTCATCGAACGTTACCGCCAGCAACACGTCACGGGGGCCCATTGCCCCGACCTGTTGGGCGCGCATGGCGCCCAGATTGTCCACCAGATGCGCGCGTTTGCCCACATTGGCCAATCCAAAAACCGAATAGGCACCAATGCTGAACGCACCCCGCGCCGCTGCGACATGCACCACGTCGCAGGCAACCATGGCGTCCACGAAAGCAGCCAGTTCCTCTCGATCAAGGCTTTCCTCGATCCGCACCAGCGAATTGACGGCAGCGTGCACGAAGCCCTCGAATACGCGGCCGGGATCGTTCAGATCGGCATCGGCTACGCCCGCGGCCGTGGTGCCCGTTCGCAGCTTGCTGACGCGCTCGGCATAAGGGGCACGCGGCCCCATCAACCGCTCCCGGAACACTGCCTGCAGTTCGGCAAAGCCAGCAAAACCCAGCTCCTTGGCAAAGCGGGTAATTGTTGCTGGCGGCACCTGCGCATGATCGGCCAACGTCACCAAGGTGCTGACAGCAACCTCCTCGGGGTGGTTGAGGAAGAAGCGCGCCACTTGTTGCAACCGTTTGCTCAGCGTGTTCTGCCGCCCGGCCAGCACCGTACAAAAGGCTTCGTAGTCCAAGATCGGGCTGGTTGGAGAAAGTGCTGGTTCGCGCAATTTGGCCTCGCTTGGGGCGTCCTGATGCTCGCACCGCTCCTGCCCGAAGCACAACTACCATCTTGCCCTCCCCTGTCGCCACCTGGTTTGGGGGTCAAATACGGGAACAAAGCAACATGAGCGCACCCGTCAGCGACGCCACGGCGGCAGCACTAGGCACCCTTGATCGTACTGGCCGCTGAGCAATGGACCAATGACAAGCATGGGGCTCAGACGACTTGGGAGCCTCTCGGACAAACAAAAGCTCCTTGTCAGCTCTTCAGGAGCCGACCGGCTGGCCCGATCTGATAAACTCGGCTGCCGCGCGCAACGCCTCCAGGTCGCGAGGTGCGTTCAGCGCCTCTTGTGCCCGGCTTGCGGCATCTTCAGCCATACCAAGGGCTGCCTTGCGCAAGTCCGGATTGAGTTGCGCGATGAGCTCAAGACTGTGCAGCAGGTGCAGCACGACTTCGATCATGGCTGCACCATCGCGCGCTATCGGACGAAACGCATCCTCAAAGATGTCCTGGGCGTCGAGCGGGGGAACGGCGAGGCGGTCATGCTTGACCTCTGCTGGCTGCCCATCGAACTGCCAGCTCGAAAGCAGCCGCGTCATCGTCCCAATCACATCGATTGCAGTGCCCGGATCGTTCACCGCGGGCGAGAGTGCCCGGTCGGCGATCTGGCTCAGTACAATAAGGCCAAACCTTGGGTCATTGTCAAAAGTGCGCTGATCGCCCACGACGAAAGCGGCCGCCAGCGCAGTTGCCACCTCCTCGCTGATCTTTCCCTCCACTCTCATGAGCGGTCGCACTGCCGATACATAAGCGCCTGGGCGGGCTGTGACGGCAATCTGCAGATCATGTGCGCTGGCAAGCCGTTGCAGGCGGCCTGCATCGAAGTGTTGTACGTAGCCCAGCGTAGCTGCGCAGATGGAAGTCCCCTTCGGCTCTTCATCGAGGGACCGGCAATCAAACAGCGGATGGCGGGACAGACTGTGCAGGGCACGAGCGGTGGCCGCTTCAACCCGGTCAATCGTGTGCTCCACACGCCCGATATCGGAAATCTGCGCTATCCAGCGGATAAGAGCCGCTATAACCACCCCGACGACGCCCAGCGTCACCGAAAACAGGAGCATGCGCCCCGCCGAACTGTAGATGCCGGCCGACAGCCCCAGGATCGCCAGGATCGAGAACAGGAATGCCCCGATAAAGACCGAAATGGAGGTTTGGGCGCCGCGGTCTCCCACGATCAGCGGAACGGCTCGCGGCGTGGTGGACGCCGAGGCTGACGCCAAAGCAGCAACCAGGGTGGACAGCGCGAATACTGAAACGGTTAGAAGGCTGGTGGCCAGTATCGCCAGGATAGACTGCACCGCCTCCTGGGAAATGGTGAACGGCAATTCCTCGGGTGCCCAGCGCGCCAG
>JAQGJI010000049.1 GCA_028290685.1 Devosia sp.
GTGTACGACAGCGCTGTTATGGCCCTGGCCGTGACCGGCACAGCTACGCTGGAGCTTGCTCTGGCCAAAGTACCCATGGTGGTCAACTATGTGATGGAAGGTCACCAAGCTCGCGAGTTTGACAGGATCGGCCGTCCGCACGTGTCTCTGCCCAACATCGTGCTGGCACGCCAGGCGGTTCCTGAACTCGTTCAGTTCCCAGCTGATGTAGATAAACTGGAAGCGTCAGTCCGCTCCATGCTGGATAACAAAAAAGCCCGCCAGGATCAGATCGATGCCTTTGGCGAGCTGGTTTCCGTGATGCGAACCGGCACGCCGGACTTCCCCCGACAGGACCCGGCTGACCGGGTCCTGAGTCACTGGGATCAGCGGCTGCTAACCTCGACATAGTCGCGGGCAGGGGCTCCATCATACAATTGGCGCGGACGGCCGATCTTCTTTTGCGGGTCGGCAATCATTTCCTTCCACTGCGAGATCCAGCCAACGGTGCGCGCCACCGAAAACAGCACAGTGAACATGGAAGTGGGGAAGCCGATCGCTTCCAAAATGATGCCGGAATAAAAGTCTACGTTTGGATAAAGCTTGCGCTGGACAAAGTACGGGTCCTCCAGCGCAATCTTCTCGAGCTCCTGGGCAACTTGAAGTGTGGGGTTATTGTGAACGCCGAGCAGGTCCAGCACTTCCTTTGCTGTCTTCTGCATCACCGTGGCTCGGGGATCGAAGTTCTTGTACACGCGATGGCCGAAGCCCATGAGCTTGAAGTTGTCGCTCTTGTCCTTGGCCCGGGCTATGTATTCCGGAATGCGGTCAACGGTGCCGATTTCCTTGAGCATGTTGAGCGCAGCTTCGTTCGCCCCACCATGGGCGGGGCCCCAAAGGCATGCAACGCCGGCAGCAATACAGGCGAACGGATTGGCATCCGACGAGCCGGCCAGACGCACTGTTGAGGTGGAAGCGTTTTGCTCGTGGTCGGCATGCAGGGTGAAGATCAGATCCATCGCCTTGGCGATGGTCGGGTTCACCTCGTACTGCTCCGCGGGAACCGAAAAGCACATGTGCAGGAAATTGGACGCATAATCGAGATCATTGCGTGGGTAAACGAATGGCTGCCCGACTGAATATTTATACGCCATCGCGGCAATGGTCGGCATCTTGGCGATCATGCGGATCGATGCAATCTCACGCTGCTGCGGATCGGTAATGTCGGTCGAGTCGTGATAGAAGGCTGCCATAGCGCCCACGACACCGGTCATGATCGCCATCGGGTGCGCATCGCGACGGAACCCGCGGTAGAAATAGTGCATCTGCTCGTGCACCATGGTGTGACGCGTCACCAGTTCCTCGAATTCCGCAAGCTGCTGTTTGTTCGGCAGCTCCCCATAGAGCAGCAGGTAGCATACTTCGATATAGGTACTTTTTTCCGAGAGTTGGTCGATCGGATATCCACGGTACAACAATTCGCCCTTGTCGCCGTCGATATAGGTGATTGCACTGTCGCAAGCAGCTGTCGAGGTAAAGCCAGGATCGTAGGTGAACATGCCAGTCTTGGAATACAATGACCGGATGTCGATCACATCCGGCCCTACGGTCCCCGACAGCACTGGGAATTCATAAGTCTGGTCCCCGATGACGAGTTGGGCGACTTTGTCGGTCATTTAGCTCTCCTCGAAGGCCCCGACCCATTGGAAGGAAGTTTCGGCGGGGGTGGGGCCACAAAATTGGCAGTCGAGACTGCCTCAAACAGGTATAACCTTTGCCTGTTCGAGGCAATCAATGGGCATGCATCGTCTAACATTGAGAACGGATTAGGCCGCGCTGATCTGGTCCTGGAGCCGCGCCATGCTTTCTTCCCGGCCGATCAGCACCATGACTTCGAAAATGCCGGGCGACACAGTTCTTCCGGTCAGGGCGGCACGCAAGGGTTGGGCGAGTTTTCCCAGCTTCAGGCCCTTGGCCTCGGCCAGTGCGCGCATGGCACCGTCGATCGCCGGCACCGACCACTCATTCAAGCCGCGCAGCGTTTCCGCCATTTCGTGCAACACAGATCTCGCATCACTGGTGAGCAGGGCAGATGCTGCTGCATCGATAGAAAGCGGGCGTGATGCGTAGATGAACTGCGCAAGGTCGATCAACTCCAGCACCGTCTTGGCACGCGGCTGCAACTCGGGCAGGGCACTGAGCACAGTATCCTTGTTCCCCGAAAGTCCATCAACATCGTCCTGGCGCCCGATTTCTGCGGCAGTCGCCAGCATGACGCCGTACAGATAGGCTGGTGCCGCCTCGCGGATATAGTGACCGTTGATGTTCTCCAGCTTCACGAAGTCGAAGCGTGCTGCCCCCTTGTTGAGCCCTTCGAGACTGAACCACTCAACCATCTGATCGGTGGAGAAAATTTCGTCGTCGCCGTGGCTCCAGCCAAGACGCGCCAGGTAGTTACGGACAGCCTCTGGAAGATAGCCCATCTGCCGGTACGCTTCCACGCCCAGTGCACCGTGCCGTTTGCTGAGCTTGGCCCCGTCGGGGCCGTGAATCAGAGGAATATGTGCCATCTCGGGCACGGCCCAGCCCATGGCATTGTAGATCACGATCTGGCGGGCGGCATTGGTCAGGTGGTCATCACCCCGAATGATATGGGTCACGCCCATGTCGTGATCGTCGACCACCACCGCATGCATATAGGTCGGGGTTCCATCGGAGCGCAGGATGATGAAATCATCCAGATTTTCTGATTTGAACACGACCTTGCCTTGCACATGGTCGTTTACGACGATGTCGCCTGTCGGGGGCGCCTTGATGCGAATGACCGGCGACACACCTGCCGGCGCTTCGCTCGGATCGCGATCGCGCCAATAGCCGTTATAGCGCGGTGGCTTGCCAGCAGCGCGGGCCTCTTCGCGCATCTGGTCAAGTTCAGCCGGCGAACTGTAGCAATAATAGGCATGGCCGGCCTTGACCAGATCACGGGCCACTTCCGCGTGCCTTCCTGCTCGGCCAAACTGGCTTACGGGTTCCCCGTCCCAGTCGAGTCCGAGCCATTTCAAGCCATTGATCAAAGCGACCACTGCCGCTTCAGTGGAGCGTTCCCGATCCGTATCCTCGATGCGAAGGAGCATCTTGCCGCCCTTGCTCTTGGCATAAGCCCAGCTGAACAGCGCCGTGCGAGCGCCCCCGATGTGCAGATAGCCGGTGGGTGAGGGGGCAAAGCGAGTGACGATCTGGGACATGGGACCGGAGTGCTTGGATAGTTTCGAGGCCGTGTGTAGCATAGAAGGCCATGAGCGCAAGGGCAGGGGCAGGCCGGGTGCAGGGAACGCAAATACGGGACCTGGAGAATGAAACCGGCGTGGTGCCCGGCCTCACACCGTTGCTGCCAGCGCCGGTGCCGCACTGGCCGCCGGCAGTAAGCCGCACCCCGCGCTTTGCAGGGCTTTTCGCTGCGATTTCGTCGGCAATCGCCACACGGCGCATTTTCGTGCTGCTGCCCTTCGCGATGATCCTGGGCATGATGATTTACGCACAATTGCCGTTCGAGCCCGAGCCACTGGCACTTGCCGGGGTGGCGGCAGGGCTGGCTGTGCTTGCACCGGTCCTTTGGCATTCCCCGATGCTGCGAACCCTTGGTCTTGCCATGGCACTTTGGGGAGGGCTCTGCCTGCTGCCGTTGCATGGCGCCACGTTCGGCACTGCGATGCTGGAGCGTCCGGCCTACGGCATGTTTGAAGCCCGGGTCGATGAAATTATTTCTGTTACCGCCGATGGACAACGCGTGGTCCTGTCCAGCCTGGTTCCCACAATGGGCGATCGTCCCGTCGACATCCGCAAGGCCCGCATCGTGGCTCCGGCCCAGCCTCTTCTGGCTCCGGGGGATACCGTCGCCGGGATGATGCGCTTGGTCCCTGTGCCGGGACCGATCTTGCCGGGGGCATATGATGGCCAGTTCCACTCTTATTTTTCCGGGATTGGCGCCTATGGAACGATCACCAGCGATTTTTCCCTTGTCACACCAGGACAAGGTTTTGACCTGAACCGATTGATCGAGCGCGCTCGCGCCGGCATCGGTCAAAGGATCGATGCAGTTCTCGATGGCTCATCGGCCGCAATCGGGCGCGCCATGGTCATGGGCGATCAAAGCGCAATAACTGACGAGACCCGGGACTTGATGGCTGCTTCCGGCCTTGCCCACATTTATTCCATATCAGGCTTGCACCTGTCGATCGTGGCAGGCGGCGTGTTCTGGCTGGTCCGTCTAGCTTTGGCAGCCATACCGGGTGCCGCAACACGCATGCCGGTCAAAAAAATCGGCGCCTCCTGCGGCCTGGTGGCAGC
>JAQGJI010000065.1 GCA_028290685.1 Devosia sp.
AGTCGTCATTGCGCAGGCGTCCTCACCCGAGGATGCCGCGTTCAAGGCCATGGGGGAAACGCTGGTGCGCAGCGGGCGCCGTTCCGACTTGCGGGCCCGGGTCTATTTCCAGCACCCCGACCAGCCCGTATCCATGGTGCGGCTTTACGCCAAGGCGATTGACCGGCTCAGCCCGCCACTCGCGGGTCATTCTGCGGTTCTCTAGGGCAAGCGTGCGCTTCAATCATGGGTGAGCCGGTTCTGCCTGTGTCGGTTGCACCTGACGGGATCGCTTCCCGGGCGCTGCCGGGCCCGTTCCTCAAGCCGCCTCGTTGATCAATTCTTCAGCCAGCCCATACTCGTGCAGCTTGCGGTAAAGGGTTGACCGGCCGATCTTGAGGGCACGGGCGACGCGCGACATGCGGCCACCGTGATGCGCGATGGCAAACACAATGGCATCGCGTTCGATCTGTGCCAGCGCCGCGATCTCCCCGCTCGCATCCAGGAACCGGTCTTGCGGGGCGGGTTGCTCCACAACCGGGCGCGGGCGCGAGGCGGCCATGTCGATATGGGTGGGGGCTGCGGCTATCGGGGCGGTTTCGATCGCCTTGGCGGCAATCTCGCGGCCATTGGCCTGGGCAACGATCTGGGGAAAATCCACAGGTTCGAGAAACGCGCTGTCGGTCAGAACGATGGCGCGATAGATGGAATTTTCCAGCTGGCGCACATTGCCGGGCCAGTCATAGGCCATCAGAAGCGTCAGGGCAGCGGGGGAAATGCCAAGCACGCGCTTGCCGGCTTCGGCGGCGAAGCGGGCGATGAACATGGTGACCAGGGCCGGCACGTCTTCCATGCGCTCGCGCAGGGGCGGGGTGTAGATCGGAAACACGTTGAGGCGGTAGTAGAGGTCCTCGCGGAACTCGCCGGATTTAGCCAGATTGAGCAGCCGCCGGTTGGTAGCGGAAATCAGCCGCACGTTGATGCGTTCGGGACGGCTGGCGCCAACCGGCTCGATTTCGCCTTCCTGGATCACGCGGAGCAGCTTGACCTGGGTGGCGAGGGGCAACTCGCCCACTTCATCGAGAAACAGCGTGCCATTGTGGGCTTCGGCGAATTTGCCGGCCTGGTCGGCAGCGGCGCCGGTGAACGCGCCCTTCTTGTGCCCGAACAGCACCGAATCAACCAGATTGGGCGGGATGGCAGCGCAATTGACGGTGATAAAAGGCTTTCCGGCGCGCTCGCCGGAACCCTGGATGATCCGCGCGATGAGCTCCTTGCCGACCCCCGTTTCCCCTTCAATCAGCACCGGGATATTGGACTTGGCCGCCTTGCCGCAGAGCAGCAGCACGCGGGCCATGCTGGGCGCCCTGGCGATCATGTCGGCAGTGGTGAAGGTGCCGCTCCGGCGGGCATGCTCGGCGCGCAGTGCCGCCTCGAGTGCACCGAGTTTCATGGCATTGCGCAGGGAGATGATGAGGCGCTCCGGTGCCACGGGCTTGACGAAATAGTCGGCGGCGCCATTGCGCATGGCCGAGATAACCGTCTCGAGCGAGGCATTGGCCGTCTGGATGATGACCGGAGTGGTCAAGCCTTCCCGGCGCATGGCATCGAGTACGCCCATGCCATCGAGGTCCGGCATCACCAGATCGAGAATCATGGCGCCGATATTGCGGTCGTCGCGCAGGATCGACAGGGCCTGTTCGCCCCCCATGGCCAGCACGGGCTTGAAGCCGGCCCGGTTCGCGACTTCCGCAGTCAGACGCAACTGCACCGGATCATCGTCGACTACAAGAACGCGCGTCATTCAAACCCCAGTGGCCGTTTGGACGGCACGATTCGTGTGCCGTTTTGGGATCAAGATGAACGGGCGGTCTTAAGAGGGGATTAAGCATGGCGTTTTTTTTGCGTCGGGACCCCGCAACGACTTGCCCGGGCAGGGGAGGGACCGGCTGGTGGGTTTGGTGATATTGCGCCCCTTCACGGGCATGTTCCTGCCCCCGTTAGGGGGAGGTCAGGTGGGGGTTTTACCCTTTCCATCGCCATCCTGCCTCGTTAATGTCCGCCCGCTATCGACCAGCCGGAGGCCAGACATGACCCAAACCGCTCAGAAGAGCCATAACCAGTTCGGCACGCTTCCCGTCTGGGACCTCTCCGATCTCTATCCCGGCAAGGACAGCCCCCAGTTCAAGGCCGATCTGGAAAAGGCCAAGGCTGACGCTGCAAAATTCGAAGCCGACTACAAGGGCAAGCTGGGTGAGCTGACCCGTTCCGGCAAGCTGGTGCAGGCAATCAAGGACAGCGAAAAGCTGGGCGATCTGACGGGCAAGATCGGCTCGTTCTCGTTTTTGCAATATGCCCAGAAATCCACCGACCCGGACCGCGCCAAGTTCATGGGCGATACCAATGAGGCGCTCACCAACCTGTCCACGCGGGTGCTGTTTTTCGAGCTTGAGCTGAACCGGATAGAAGACGCGGAGCTGGAAAAGGCTCTCGCCGCTGATCCCGAACTGGCGCGCTATCGCACCTGGTTTGCCGAATTGCGCAAGGCCAAGCCCTACCAGCTCGATGACAAGCTCGAGGAGCTGTTCCACGACAAATCCGTCACCGCCTACTCGGCCTGGAATCGGTTGTTCGATGAAACGCTGGCGAGCCTTGAATTCGAGGTCGATGGCGAAACGCTCAACATGGAGTCCACCCTCCATCTGCTCAGCGAAAAGGACGAGAACAAGCGCGAAAGCGCGTTCAGGGCCCTGGGCACCACGCTCAAGGCCAATGGGCGGCTGTTCACCCACATCACCAATGTGCTGGCCAAGGACAAGGAAATTTCCGACCGCTGGCGCGGCTACGAGGATATCGCCGATAGCCGCCACATGGCCAATTCGGTCGAGCGCGAAGTGGTCGACGCCCTGCAAAAAGCCGTCACGGATGCCTATCCGCGCCTCAGCCACCGCTATTACGCCATGAAGGCCAGGTGGTTCGGCAAGGACAAGCTCAATGCCTGGGATCGCAATGCGCCGCTGCCCACCAGCGACGAGCGCACCTGGGATTGGGACAGCGCCGTGGCGACCGTCCTGGAGGCCTATGGGCAGTTTTCGCCCGAATTGGCCGAGGTTGCCAGGCCCTTCTTCAACTCTGGCTGGATCGATGCGCCGGTTGGTGAGGGAAAACTCTCAGGCGCCTTCGCGCATCCGACGGTTCCAAGCGCGCATCCCTATCTGATGCTCAACTATATGGGCCGCTCACGCGATATCATGACGCTGGCCCATGAACTGGGCCACGGGGTGCACCAGCGGCTGGCTGCAGCGCAGGGTCCCATCCTGAGCAATACGCCGCTGACCCTGGCCGAAACTGCGTCCGTGTTTGGCGAAATGCTGACGTTCCGCTCCCTGCTCAACAAGACCACCGATCCCAGGCAGCGCTTTGCGCTTTTGTCGAGCAAGGTGGAAGACATGCTCAACACCGTGGTGCGCCAGATCGCGTTCTATACCTTCGAGCGGCGCGTGCACACGGCCCGCCGGCAAGGCGAGTTGCGGCACGAGGAAATCAACCAGATCTGGCTTGCGGTGCAAAAGGAATCCCTGGGCGATGCGATCATCCAGAACGAGGGCTACGAGACCTTCTGGGCCTATATTCCGCACTTCATCCATTCGCCTTTTTACGTCTATGCCTACGCGTTCGGTGATTGCCTTGTGAACTCGCTTTATGCGCAGTATGAGAAAGCCAATGAGGGGTTCGCCGAGCGCTATTTCGAACTGCTCAAGGCCGGAGGCAGCAAGCACCATTCCGAGTTGCTGGCGCCGTTCGGGCTTGATGCCAAGGACCCGCAGTTCTGGTCGCTCGGCCTGTCGATGATCGAAGGATTGATCGACGAGCTGGAAGCCAGCAGCCCTGATGCGCGTTAAGCGCATGAACTTTGACCCGATTGGCTTGACGAGGACCTGATGGCTAGCACACACCACCCAGAACACCATGCCGCACCCCAGGCGGAATCGCCAATGGACTACGCTCAGCATGAAAGGACCTATAACGGGTTCCTTACGGTACTGAAATGGACCGCGCTGGGCCTGGCCATTACGGTGATCCTTCTCTACTTCCTGATCCAGCCCTGAGCTCCGGTTAAATACAGGCGTGCGAACTTAGCCTGTCCGTCTGGCAGGCGGGCAGGAGACTTCCATGAAGATTGCCGTACTCCGCGAGCGCTTTGCCGGTGAGAACCGCGTTGCCGCTACGCCCGAGACCGTGGGCAAGCTGATCGCCCTGGGCGCTTCGCTCGTTTTGGAAGCTGGTGCCGGTTTGGGCTCGCGCTTCATGGACCAGGACTATGCCGCGGCGGGTGCCCAACTGGCACAGGGCCCCGAGGAGGCGCTGGCAGGCGCCCAGATCCTGCTGACCGTGCGCCGCCCCAGCGCTGCCCTGCTGGACCGCCTCGCGCCGGGCGCGCTGGTGATCGGCGCGCTTGATCCTTATGGCAATGAAGGCGATATCGCAGCTCTCGCGCGGGCGGGGGTAACCGCTATGTCCATGGAGTTCATGCCGCGCATAACCCGGGCCCAGGTAATGGATATCTTGTCCTCACAAGCCAATCTGGCGGGATATCAGGGGGTGATCGAAGCGGCCGCCGCATTCGGGCGCGCCTTTCCCATGATGATGACCGCTGCCGGCACGGTCCGGCCCGCCAAGGTTTTCGTTATGGGAGCCGGCGTTGCCGGGTTGCAGGCCATTGCAACCGCGAAGCGCCTGGGAGCCGTGGTCTCGGCAACCGATGTGCGGCCAGCTGCCAAGGAGCAGGTCGAATCGCTTGGCGGCAAGTTCATTGCCGTCGAGGACGACGAGTTCAAGCAGGCCGAAACGGCAGGCGGCTATGCCAAGCAGATGAGTGCGGAATACCAGGCCAAGCAGGCGGAACTGACCGCCAGCCATATTGCCAGGCAGGATATCGTCATCACCACCGCATTGATCCCCGGGCGTCCGGCGCCGCGTCTGGTCACGGCGGCCATGGTGCAGTCCATGGCGCCCGGCTCGGTGATCGTGGACCTCGCGGCCGAGCGTGGCGGCAATGTGGAGCTCACAGTGCCCGACCAGGTGATCGAGCACAACAATGTCAGGATCGTCGGCTATACCAATGTGCAGGGGCGCATCCCCACCACCGCCAGCCAGCTTTACGCGCGCAATCTGCTGGCCTTCGTCACAACCTTGATCGATGCCAAAGCCGGGGTGCTCGCCGTCGATTGGAGCGACGATCTGGTCAAGGCGGTTGTGCTGACGCGCAATGGACAGGTGGTGCACCCAAATTTTGTCGGTGCACAGGGCGCTGAACTGACCCCGCTGTCCCAGCCTGCTCCAGCCAAGCCCGCCGCGCGCAAGGCAACGGCCCGCAAGGCGCAGGTGCCCGCCATGGCGGACACGCCCAAAAAGGCGGCGCCCGGGGTGGAGCAATCCATTCCCGCTGCCGCAGAACCCCAGCCGACCCCGGCCAAGCGCGCCGCGACCAAGAAGGCTGCCGCACTGATCGATGCCGTCGCCGCGGCCAAGCCGGCCCCATCCCGCCCGGCAGCGCGCCGGGCCGTCAAGCCGGTGGCCGCAACTCCCGGGACGGATGAAGGCTCTTCGGCGCCAAGGCCGCTCAAAACCCCGCGCCGGCCAGTTCCACCCAAGGAAATCGAGTAATGGAAGCAACGGTTCAACAGAGCGCCGATGTGGTTGGTACCCTGGCGCATGCGGCCACGGGCGGCGCGATCGACCCGTTCACCTTCCGGCTTGCCATTTTCGTGCTGGCGATCTTTGTCGGCTATTTCGTCGTCTGGTCGGTAACCCCGGCGCTCCATACCCCCCTGATGAGCGTCACCAATGCCATCTCCTCGGTGATCGTGGTGGGGGCATTGCTGGCCGTCGGTGTCAACCTGGTCACCGATACGGGCTGGCTGTCCAAACTGTTCGGCTTCCTGGCGCTGGTCTTGGCCAGCGTCAATATCTTTGGCGGGTTCCTGGTCACCCAGCGCATGCTTGCCATGTACAAGAAAAAGGGCTGAGCCGATGATTTCTGCTGATTGGGCAGCCCTGTTCTATCTCGTTGCCGGTGTCTTGTTCATTCTGGCGCTGCGCGGCCTGTCAAACCCGCGCTCGGCGCGGCAGGGCAATACGTTCGGCATGGTCGGCATGGGCATCGCCATTGTGACCACGCTTGCGGTTGCCGCCCCGGCCGACTGGCTCAGCTGGCTGCTGATCATCGCCGGAATTGGCATCGGCGGCGGCATCGGCGCCTATATGGCGCGCACGGTCAAGATGACCGACATGCCCCAACTTGTGGCGGCGTTCCACTCCCTGGTCGGCCTGGCTGCCGTGTTCGTGGCAGCGGCCGCGCTTTACGCGCCGGAAGCCTTCGGCATCGGCGTGCCTGGCGACATCCACGCCCAGGCGCTCATCGAAATGAGCATCGGGGTGGCCATCGGCGCCTTCACCTTCACCGGCTCGGTCATCGCCTTTGCCAAGCTCAACGGCAATATGAGCGGCAAGCCGATCCTGCTGACGGCGCGCCACGCCATTCACATCGTGCTGGGCGTGGCGATCCTGCTGCTGGTGTGGGCCTTCACGGCCACCGCCGAGCCCTGGCTGTTCTGGGCCATCACGGTGCTGGCGCTGGTGCTGGGCGCCCTGATGATCATCCCCATCGGGGGCGCCGACATGCCGGTCGTGGTCTCCATGCTCAATTCCTACTCGGGCTGGGCTGCTGCCGGCATCGGCTTTACCCTGGGCAATACCGCGCTGATCATCACCGGCGCCCTGGTGGGTTCATCGGGCGCGATCCTGAGCTACATCATGTGCAAGGCCATGAACCGCAGCTTCGTCTCGGTGATCCTGGGCGGCTTTGGCGGCGACAGCACGGCCGCGGCCGCAACCGAGGACGACCGCCCGGTCAAGCACGGGGCAGCCGAAGACGCGGCGTTCCTGATGCGAAATGCCGGCAAGGTCATTATCGTGCCCGGCTATGGCATGGCCGTGGCGCAGGCGCAGCACGCCTTGCACGAGATGGCCGACATGCTCAAAAAAGAGGGGGTCGCCGTCAAATATGCGATCCACCCCGTGGCGGGGCGCATGCCGGGCCACATGAATGTGCTGCTGGCCGAGGCCAATGTCTCCTACGACGATGTGTTTGAACTCGAAGACATCAATTCCGAGTTTGCCCAGTCGGACGTGGCCTTCGTGATTGGCGCCAACGACGTCACCAACCCGTCCGCCAAGACCGACAAGACTTCGCCCATCTATGGCATGCCGGTGCTCAATGTCGAAGACGCGGGAACCGTGCTGTTCATCAAGCGCGGCATGGCGGCGGGCTATGCCGGGGTCCAGAACGAGTTGTTCTTCCGCGACAACACCATGATGCTGTTCGGCGACGCCAAGAAGGTCACCGAGGATATCGTCAAGGCGCTGGGCCACTAAAC
>JAQGJI010000071.1 GCA_028290685.1 Devosia sp.
TTCTCGCGCTCGGCGACGAAGATCATCTCCTTGGTGATGATGCCGGCGCGCGCATATTCAAGCTGGGTGATCGGCCGCCCCGCCTTGCCGCGCAGCGGCTGGTTGGCGAGCGGAAATTGCGCGACGGCCCGTTGGGGCGAGACATGGCCGTCGTCTTCCGGCTTGATGGCGCGGCCCTCGTAGGGTTCGGCGTCGCCGCGCTGAGCGATCCAGCCTTCGCGCAGGCGTGGCAGGCCGCGCTCAAGATTGATGGCAGCGGCGGGGTCGGTATATGGGCCGGAAGTGTCGTAAACCCGAAACGCCGAGGCGGCTGGATCGCTGAGGCCGATTTCGCGAAACGGCACCCGCACGTCGGGAGCGATTGCGCTGCTCGCATAGACCTTGCGGGACGCAGAAAGCGGGGTGGTAGACACGCCGCTGGCGCCAAGCGCCTTGGCGTCGAATAGTTTGTTCACGATGGGTCTCCATGCTTTCTCGTGAAAACGGAAACCCGGGACGCAGCTCTGGTGGCGGATAACGATCCCGTCCCTTCGCCGGCATTACCCGGATCAGGTTCAAAGGGTTCGGCTTCTCAGCCATCTCAGACCAGACCCTTGCGAATCTGGACACCCCTCGGACCCGGCGAGAAAACGCCATCGACTTGCCGATGTCAAGCTGCGGCCTGCAGCCTTGCCAGACCGCTCCTTAAGGCGGTACAGCACGGATATCTGGTGCCTGCTGCGGCGGGAGAATCGGGAACGCGGTTGTAATCCGCGACGTGCCCAGCGCTGTGCGGGGGACCTTGCGAGCATATGCCACTGGCCACGGCTGGGAAGGCGCTTGCCGGGATTGATCCCAAGTCAGAAGACCGGCCAGGTGACCATCGAAGCTGGTTGGACGCCAGCTCCTGTAACGTGTTCAACAGGGGCTATGCCATGCCGGAGCCAATTGTTTCGCCTGAATTTTTGCCACGCCTTGCCCAGGGCGGGCCTTTTTCCGATGCCGAGCGCCAGGCTGTTTATCGCGCCATCTACAGCCGGCGGGATGTGCGTGGGCAGTTTGAACCCGATGCTGTTGCTGACGCCGTGCTGTCGCGAATTCTGGACGCGGCGCACCATGCGCCCTCTGTCGGTTTCATGCAGCCGTGGAACTTCCTCGTGGTGCGCGATGCCGAAAAGAAACGGCAGGTTGCCGATATCTTCGCACGTGCCAATACCGAAGCCGCTGCCATGTTCCCTGAAGATCGTCAGGACCAGTATCGGGCGCTCAAGCTCGAGGGCATCACCAGCGCGCCGCTCAACATCTGCGTGACTTGCGATCGCACACGCGGCGGCCCGGTCGTGCTGGGCGCCACCCACATGCCTGACATGGACCTGTTCAGCACAGTTTGTGCCGTACAGAACCTATGGCTCGCTGCCAGAGCCGAAGGGCTGGGCGTCGGCTGGGTCAGCATCCTCAAGGAAGCCGAGGTGAAGGCGGTACTGGGAATTCCCGACACAGTCCGAATAGTCGCTTATCTGTGCGTGGGCAAAGTCGAGAACTTCTTTGCAACGCCCGAACTGGAGCAGAAGGGATGGCAGGCCAGGCTACCGCTTGAAGACCTGGTTTTTGACGATTGCTGGGGAGCCCGGCACAGTAAACCGGGGTGAGCGTCCTCGATGTTACCCATTACACGGTGCTGGAGCTGGTGAAGAGATAACCGGTTCCAGCCCAGGCTGATGCGGACAGCAAACGCTGTGACAGCTACGACGTTCGCCGAGCGCACGCAGTAGGACAGTTCAACGGCGCCGGACAGCAGGCGGCCGGTTCATGCTATAATCAGCGCCATCGCACGACATGCGTAAGTTCCATAATATATATTATGCGAACGACGCTTGTGCGCAGACAGCGACCCTGAGGGTCCGGCATTGCCGTTACCTCCCCAGGGTCGATACTGAATGTTTGGCCTACTGCTTCTTACCGCTGCCCTCTTCGTCAGCCGATGCTGGCGTGCTGGAACTTTCAGCACGTTGATTGGTCGGGATGTCCTTGTACTCGGCAACCTGAACGCCTGTGCCATCCAGGCTCTGACCGGGCCGTCGCTGCGTTTTATCGCGGTTACTCAGGATGTCGTCTTTCCGGACCATTTCGTCGTCCAGGTCCGTCATTGCGCCCGTGCCGCTCTTTTGACCGCCTGCCATCATCTGTCTCCTTTGAGCACTGAAAAATTTGCCACGTGGGAATCAACTGTCCGTTGGGAAATTGGATGCACGCTGCGCCGAGTTGTCCGCCCGGCGCTCCTGCCACCCAGGCCATGGGCTCAACGGCTCCGACCTCCAAACCGCTACTGTCCTTCAAACGCTGCGCGGAGCTTCTCACCGGCAAGGGCTTGGGCCTCTTTGGCCGAGGGCACTACGGCGGCCATGCCGAAAAACTCGTGCGTCACGCCATCGAAGGTTTTCTGCTCCACTTCAACGCCTGCCGCCTCCATCGCCTGGGCCAGCATTTCCCCATCGGACAGAAGCGGGTCGATTTCGGCGTTGATGATGGTGGTTGGCGGCAAACCAGCCAGGTCGGCCTCCTCGTAAAGGTCAATGCGCGGGTCGTTGCGCTCTTCGGCACTGTTCAGATAGTGCTCAAAGAACCACTCCATATCCGCCCTGCCCAACGGCGTGGCGTTCGCGTTCTCCTGGTAGGACGGCGTATCGGTTTGCCCACCAGCAATGGGATAAACCGCAACAATCGCGTCCGGCGTCGTGAGTTCGGCGTCTCGGGCATGAATGGCCACGTTGACCGCCAATCCGCCACCGGCACTTTCCCCGACAATGGCCAGCGCGTCGACGTCGCCGTTCCAGGAACTTGCATTCTCCACCACATACTCATAAGCGGCATTCGCATCGTCATGGGCAGCCGGGAACTTGTCCTCGGGTCCCTGCCGATAATGTGAGGAGACCACGATCGCTTCTGCCTGATTGGCCAGTGCGCGCGCCGAGGCATCGTAGACGTCGATATTGGCGATAACCCAGCCGCCCCCGTGATAATAGACGATAACCGGGAATGGACCCTCCCCCTCTGGGGTGTAAACCCGGGCCGGGATGTCACCCGCCGGTCCGGGAATCATGATGTCTTCGGTGCTGGCCACCTCTTCGGGCTCTGTGCTCTCCCCTCGCTCCTCAAGCACCGCCATGGCAGCGTCGGCGGGGGTCGGCTGTGTACGGACCTGCTCGACGCTCAATGTGTGGATTGGCTTGGCTCCAAGGTCCATAAGCTTTTCCAGAACGGCACGCATGTCCTCGGAGGCGCGTTCCATCGTGCCGCTGTCGTCCGAGGGAGCAGCCGTCTCGGTTGCCGAAGGCGTTTCGCTATTTGTCGGAGTATCTTGAGAGTCTGCCGGCGTAGCCGAGACCAGCATTGCCATGGCCAACACGACCGGGGAGGCTCGAAGAAGTTTCTCTTTGCGCAAGGTCATTTTTCATCCTTTCGGTAACTGGACGAGGAGAACGGACCCCTGCGGGGCGTTGTTCCCCCTCCCCCGTCCCGCTGACCGGACGCTGCGGCCTGTACGCCCCAACATGCCCCCGGTTTTGTCTGCTCTCGAGAAGTTGAAGCCCATTTTCGGCCACGAAATCACCCCATCGGTGGCGGCAACCAGTGTGAAACACCGCCGTTATGCTGGTCTGCCGGGGGGCAACAATCTCTATCTGGAGTACCACTATGAAGACCTTCACCAAGCTTTTTGCTGTCACCGCTCTTTTGGCCTCTGCTTCCACTGCAACATTAGCGCAGGTTAGCGTAGGCGGCGCGCTTGATGCTGCAGGAAGCGTCTCGGTTGATGCTGGCAGCACCGGCGTCGATGCCGGGGCAAGTGGCAACGCAAATGCCAACGCGAACAACAACGCAGGCGGCAACAGCGACTCCAGTTCGGGCAGCAAGGCGGGTGGAAAAGCAGCTGCTTCAACAAATGCCGATGTCAACGTCGGCGGAAACGGCAACAGCAATCGGGCTTCGGCAAACGCCAGCGGCAATGCCAGCGGTGAGCTGAACTATGGAGCAATCATCTCCGATCTCCGCACGTCTTCAGTCACGATCGATGACATTGAAGTGCTCGACAACGATGCCGAGATCAACGTGGTCACCTTGTCGGAGCTTCGCGGCAATGCAGGTGCGAACGCCAGTGCACTAGATCAGGCTGTGAGCGCTCAGGCGAACGCCCTGGCCGATCTTCAGGCTGCCATCCAGAGCGATGCAGAGCTGAGCGCGAGCATTGAAGCGGCGCTGCTAGCCGAAGGTGACTTTGATATGGAAGACGTTGTTGCCATCACCACTGCGGTGGACGGCAACCTGACCCTGGTGGTCGACGATTCCGAATAACGTTTAAATACGTTCGACAGCGCGGCCCCTCCTTGTGAGGGGCCGTTGCTTGAGGGGAACTATCTCGCCGGCCACTGCCGCGGCAGCGGCGATGTACCGGCACCGATTTAAATGAAATCCTGACGCATCGGAGTGAATACATCGATCAATCGTCCGGCCTCGAGCGCCACCACGCCATGCACCAGACCTGCGGGCACGATAAAGCTGCCACCTTGCGTGATGACCTCCGTCACGCCGTCGATGATCACCTGAAACGATCCTTCGGCAACGTAGCTGACCTGGACATGGGGATGGCTGTGCAGCGCGCCGACAGCGCCTCGGTCAAAGCCGAATTCGACCTGCATCAGTTCCGGAGTGTGGATCAGCACCCGCCGGCGATTGCCGGGGCCCACCTCAAGCCAGTTGCTTGCACCCGGCTGGGCAAAGACCTGTTGCTCGCTCATCTTGGTTTCTCTCCAGCCACCGTTCAGTAGCCCAAAAAAGATGCGGTATCGGGATCGATGGGAATACCGTCGACGTCACGCCGGTCGGCCTCCTCCCACTCGCGGTCTCCCGGGGCCATGACGCGACCGTCCGGCGTTGCCGGCGCCGAGCGCAACGCGGCCAGATACCCCTGGATCGCCAGCCCGAACATCTCCGCACCCACGAATCTGGCCGGGTCGATAATCATGATGAAATGCCCCATGTTGCGGGGCTCGCTGATATTGTCCGTGCCGTACATCGGGATGAAATCGGGGTCCAGCGTGGTGCCGGTCAGCAGTGCCGAAAACAAGGTTGCAAGGCCAGCCAAGGCCGCTCCCTTATAGCCATAATCCTCCCCGCCCAGCGGCAGCAGCATCTCGGCCTGGTGCGGATCGGTGGTGGGCGTGCCTGTCTTGTCCGCCGCCACACCGGCCGGCAATTTCGATCCCAGGGAGCGGTGCAGCAGCACGCGATTCATGGGAATGGAGGATGTGGCCATATCGAGCAGCCAGGGCCTGCTATTGGGCACCGGCGCCGCAAACGCGAGGGGATTGGTGCCGTGAAACCGCTGCGCCCCATGGAACAGCGTGACCATGGCATCCGTGTTGGTCGTTGCGAAGGTGATGACCCCCTGCTCTGCCCCGGCCACGGCATAGGCACCCGCTGCGCCCAAATGGGAAGAGTGCTCGATCCCGACGCCTGCAATGCCGGATTCCCGGGCAAGTTCGATACCCGTTTGCACTGCCGTGTAGGCTGCATAATGCCCCAGGCCGTCGTTACCATCCACCATCGCGCTGCCCGCTGCGGTACGACGAACCCGCACTTGCGGATTGCGGTTGATCCGGCCGCCGCCCAACATGCGGCAGTAATGCTCGGTGAGGCGCACTCCGTGGCTGTCCACCCCCACGCGTGAGGCATGCATCATGGCGCGAACGGCAGCTTGCGCCGAAGGGGCACTCGCACCAGCATTGCCCAAGGCGTCAAGCACGCGCCGCTCCAAGTCCTCTTTCGGAACAAGTGTCTGGTCTGATCCCTGCATGAAGCCTTACAACCCCCTCTGTCTTCTGAAGAATGCCCTACCACAAGTAACCCGATGAAACGCCCGAACTACTCGATTTAACAATAATTAACTATACATGGAATACATGCGAGCATGCACCCCCGACATGCCAGAACTACATCCTGTACACTCGAGACAGGAATCCGTTAAATTTTACTGATCTCCCTTGTAAGCTTCCCTTCAGGTAACTTACCCATGGCTGAGTGAAACCATTCTTGCCGATGTTCATTGTGTCTCCAAACAAATTCAAGGGGAACACACATGGTAATGCTTGTTATTCTTGCCTGCGTTTTGGGTGCAAGCCTCGCGGCAGCCGGGCTGATAGCCAGCGCTCAGGCTGCCCAGGACAACGCCAGCGAACTCTTTTCGGCTAGCCAGACGGAGGCAAGCTGACCGGCCGGGCCAGCGGCATCTGAATCGTCACGCACAAACCACCGATTTGCGCGCGACTGAAATGCATCTGCCCCAGATTGATCTCGACGATTTCGCCGGCAATTGCCAGGCCAAGCCCGGTGCCGGGACGCGCCTCATCCAGCCGACGTCCCCTGATGCCCAGCTCGGCGAGTTGATGCTCGGGAACGCCCGGCCCGTCGTCGCTAATTTCAAGCTGGGCAAATTCGCCTACCCGGGTCGCGCGCACCACCACACGTGAGCCCGCCCATTTGGCGGCGTTTTCGAGCGTCACCCCCACCAGTTCCATCAGGTCCTGCCGATCCACGTCGACCCAGCAGTCCTCCATGAGCTCGGCCACCCAGTGCAAGGATTCCCCGCGCCCGGTTTTCTTGAGGACCGTGACGGTACGCAGAACTGCGCTGTTAAGGGACGAGCGGGCCGTATGCGCAACGGTTCTGACCCGCAGCACCGCCAGCCGCAGCTGGTAATCGACGCGCTCCGACATTTCGAAGGCGATCTCCTCGATCATGGCCGCATCCGGCTCATTGCCTTTGTCGCGTAAGCGGTCGGCAATTCCGTAAAGGGCCGCAAGGGGGGTTTTGAGCCCATGCGCCAGATCCGAGGCGCGGCTGCGCGCCCGCTCCATCGTCGCATCACGCACTGTCAGCAACTGGTTGACCTCATCAACCAGCGGCCGCAGTTCGGTTGAAAAGTTACCCTGCAGCCGGCTATGGGCGCCACGCCGGACATCCTCGATGGCGTGCTGGACGCTTTTGATCGGCGCCAATCCAAAGCGCAGCAGCACCCAGGCTGCGGCAAGAATAACAATGCCAAGCAGCAGCAACAGCTTGGCCGCGTCGGCCGTGAAGCTGGAGATCAGCGCGTGCGTCGCATCGTGTTCTTCGGCAACGGTGACCAGGAACGATCTGGTCCCCTGGGCGCCCTCGATGTCCAGCTCGCGCGACAACACGCTCAGATGGCGCCCATCGGGAAGAATTTGGTGGCTGAACTCCCGGTCCCCGTCTCTAACGCTCAAAACCGAGTCCCACAGGGAGCGGGAACGCGCGATTTCGCCGTTATCCAGGGCCTGGACCTGCCAGTAGCGTCCGCTCAACGGGGTGGCATAGCGCGGATCGGGCAACGG
>JAQGJI010000077.1 GCA_028290685.1 Devosia sp.
GCCGTTGTTTCCAAAATCACCGGCCGGTCCACCGGGGCATTGAGCACATCGGCCAGAAACTGCATGGTCCAGTCCGACGCCACCATGCCCCCATCGACCCTGAGCACCGTCTCCCCGCCGCCCGTCCAGTCCTTGTGCATGGCATCCAGCAGATCCAGCGTCTGGTAGCACACCGCCTCCAGCGCCGCCCGGGCGATCTCTGCCGGTCCCGAATTGCGGGTCAGCCCATAAATGGCGCCGCGCGCTTCCGCATCCCACCAGGGTGCGCCGAGCCCCACGAAAGCGGGCACCATGTAAACGTTCTGGCTGGGGTCGGCGGTTCTGGCGAGCGGTCCGGTTTCGCTGGCGTGCCTGACCAGCTTGAGCCCGTCGCGAATCCATTGCACCGCTGCGCCCGCGATAAAGATCGACCCTTCCAGCGCATAGCAGGTCACTCCGTCCAGCCGGTACGCGATCGTCGTCAGCAGCCGGTTCTGGCTGCGCACCATGTCGGCGCCCGTGTTGAGCAGCGCAAAACAGCCCGTGCCATAGGTGGATTTCAACATCCCCGGCGCAAAGCAGGCCTGCCCGATGGTCGCCGCATGCTGGTCACCGGCGACCCCCAGTATGGGTATTGCCGCTCCGAGCACCGCCTCGTCCGTTACCCCGAAATCATCGGCGCAGTCCTTGACCTCGGGCAGCAGCGCCGCCGGCACATCGAACAGCGCCAGCAGGTCTGCATCCCACTGGTTGGTGCCGATGTCGAACAGCAGCGTGCGCCCGGCATTGGTGGCGTCGGTCACATGGCGTTTGCCCCCGGTCAGCCGCCAGATCAGGAAGCTGTCCACCGTGCCGAACGCAAGTTCACCCTTGCGGGCCTGATCGCGCGCGCCCGGCACATTGTCGAGCAGCCATTTGATCTTGGTGCCGGCAAAGTAGGGGTCCAGCAACAGCCCGGTTTTTTCGGTGACTGCCGCCTCATGCCCCGCAGCCTTGAGTTCCGCGCAATAGGCGGCGGTGCGCCGATCCTGCCACACGATGGCATTGTGGATCGGCTTGCCGGTCTGGCGATCCCAGATGATCGTGGTCTCGCGCTGGTTGGTGATGCCGATCGCCGCGATCTCGCGCGCCTCGATCCCGGCATTGGCCAGTGCGGTCCTGACGGCCCAGATCACACTGTCCCAGATGTCCTGCGGGTCATGTTCCACCCAGCCATCGTGTGGAAAATGCTGGGCAAACTCCTTCTGCCCCGATCCGGCGATGGTGCGGTCCTTGCCGAACACGATGGCTCGGCTCGACGTCGTTCCCTGATCGATCGCCAGGATGTAGCCGCTCATGACACGGTTTCCCCCATGTACTCCTGCAGCGCCGCAACGCCCTGCGCGCCGACCCGCAAGCCCAGCTTGGTGCGCCGCCACAGCACGTCCTCGGCGGTTCGCGCCCATTCCTGGGCCACCAGATAATCCACTTCGGAGCGATACAGATCCGCCCCGAAATGTTGCCCCAGATCGCCGATCTGCTGGGCGTTGCCCAAAATCACCCGCGCCTTGGTGCCGTAAAGCCGCATCAGGCGCCGCGTCAGCGTCGCCGGAAGCCCGGCATAGTCCTTGTGCAACCGGCGTGCTTCGGCCTCGAACGCCAGCGGCTCGAATTCACCGCCCGGCAGCTTGCTCAGCTTGGTCCAGGCATTTCCCTTCTTGCCCAGCACGCCCTCGATCTTTTCCAGCACCGATTCCGCCAGCCGCCGCGATGTCGTCAGCTTGCCCCCGAACACATTCACCGCTGCCCCGCTTTGGGCGTCCCCGTCCACCTTGAGCACGTAGTCGCGCGTTGCTTCCTGGGCGGCGCTCGCCCCGTCGTCAAACAGCGGCCGCACCCCGGAATAGCTCCAGTGGATTTGGTCGCGCGTTACCGGCCTGGCGAAATACTCGCTGGCCGCCGACAGCAGATAGTCGGTCTCGCCCTCCGAGATGGCCACGCCGCGCGGATCGCCGGTGAAATCCTCATCGGTCGTGCCGATCAGGGTAAAATCCCCCTCATAGGGAATGGCAAAGATGATCCGTCCATCGGCATTCTGGAAAATATAGCATCGGTCGTGGTCATAGAGCTTGTGCACCACGATGTGGCTACCCTTGACCAGCCGCACATTGTGCGCGCCATTCTTGCCCATCGCCCCGGTGATCACCTCGTCCACCCAGGGTCCTGCGGCATTGACCACGAGTTTGGCGCGAACTGTTTGCCGCCCCGCCTGGCCGTCCAGCGCCAGGATCCATCCGCCGTCTTGCCGCCGGGCGCTTGTTACCTTGGTGCGCACATGGATGGCGGCGCCCTTGTTGGCGGCATCGCGCGCATTGAGCACCACGAAGCGGGAATCCTCCACCCAGCAATCGGAATATTCAAACCCCAGCCGAAAGCCTGGCTTGAGCGGCTGTCCCGTAACGTGCTGGGTCAGGTTCAGCGTCTTGGTAGGGGGCAGCAGGCGCCGTCCGCCCATGTAGTCATACATGGCCAGGCCCGCCCGCAGCACCACGGCCGGGCGCAGGCCCTTGTGATGGGGCAGGACGAACCGGAGCGGCCAGATGATATGGGGCGCCGTGGCCCACAACACTTCGCGCTCGGCCAGCGCCTCATGCACCAGGCGGAACTCGTAATGCTCCAGATAACGCAAGCCCCCATGCACCAGCTTGGTTGCTGCCGATGATGTGCCCGAGGCCAGATCGTTCATCTCGGCCAACGCCACGCTATAGCCGCGTCCCACTGCGTCGCGGGCAATGCTGGCCCCGTTGACACCCCCGCCAATAACGAAAATATCAACGCTGTCGGTGGTGGCCATGCACAACAACTCCTTCTTTTGATTTCGTTTGTAAGCGATTGAGTTTCGTTTTGAAAGTTTGATGTTTCGGCTCGGTACAATCCGGTAAACTACCATACAAGATAGTCATTGACCTGGTCCGATCGGCTGTTTAGGGCAGGGGGCACTTGTCGCGGCGGTGGATTTTTCGGCCATGTTCGCCATCTTCAATATCATCGCCCCGATTTTCGCGTTGATGGCCTTTGGCTATGGCGCCGTGCGGTTTCGCCTGTTTCCCGCCGACGGCATCAAGAGCCTGATAGCGTTCGTCAACAATTTCGCCACGCCCTGCCTGCTATTTCATTCGCTGCTCACCAGCGATCTGCGCACGGCCTTCAATCTGGCTATTATCGGGCCGTTCTATCTGGGGGCGCTGGTCTGCTTCGTCGCCGGCATCCTCATTGCCATAAGATTTTTCGGCAATACGCCTGGCGTCGCTGTATCGGTTGGATTTTCCGGCACGTTCAGCAATACCGTGCTGGTCGGCCTGCCGATCATGGCGCGCGCTTACGGTCCCGAATCACTGCCGGTGACGCTGTCCATTATCGGCCTGCACGGCGCAATCCTTTTGACCTCGGCCATGGTCACCATGGAACTGGTGCGCCGCGACGGCCAGCCCCTGGGCAAGACGCTGTTGGTCGCTGCCCGGCGCGTCCTGTCCAACCCGCTCATCTGGGGCATTATCGCCGGCATGATCGGCTATTTTTCCGGGCTGCAGCTCATCGAACCCGTCGAAGCCTTCTTCGTCATGATGAGTGCAGCCGTTGTCCCCGCTGCGCTGTTCGGAATTGGCGGCGCGCTTAACGAATACAAGCTGTCGGAAAACTGGAAGCAGGCGCTTGTCGCCTCGGTCATCAAATTGATCCTGCACCCGGCGCTGGCCTATATCATGATGATCTGGATCCTCCACGTTCCCATGGAAATCGCCCGCTACGGCATCCTGCTGTCCGCCATGCCTGCGGGCGTCAACGTCTACGTGTTTGCCACCTACTACAATCGCGGCGCCAGCGTCGCCGCCAACACCGTCCTGATCGCCACCATAGCCTCGGCCGTCACGGTTTCGGCCTGGCTGTTTATCCTGGGTCTTTGACCGACGGATCGATGACCTGCGGGCCGTGCTGAACTAGACTTCGGCCTCGGCGAGCTTATTTGTTCAGCCGCTGTGGTAAAATCCATGGGCGGGCGTGTCGAAAAGCCCCGGGACCGATCGTCGTTCAGGCAGGCAAACCGAATTGGAGACCCCCATGTCCTATATCGAAGGTTTCGTGCTCGCTGTCCCGGCGGCCAACAAAGACATATATCGTGAACACGCCAGCGCGGCGGTGGCCATGTTCAAGCGCTTGGGCGCCACGCGCATGGTCGAGGGCTGGGCCGATGATGTGCCCCATGGCAAGCAGACCGATTTTTACCGCGCGACCAGGATTGAAGAGGGCGAAGTGCCGCTGTTTTCCTGGATCGAATATCCCGATCGGGCGACCCGGGTGAAGGCCGGCGCGCAGATGATGAACGAGCCTGGCCTGGCCGCTTCGATGGACACCATGCCATTCGACGCCGCGCGCATGATCTATGGTGGCTTTGAAATGCTGCACGACACCGGTGCCAGGGGCAAGCCGGGCTATGTCGAGGGCATGATTTCCCCGGTTCCCCTCGCCAACAAGGACGCCTATCGCGCCGCCGCCCAGGTGCAGGTGCTGCTTCTGCTGGAGCACGGCGCCCTGCGCGTTGTCGACGCCTGGGGCGATGATGTCCCGGCTGGCCATACCACGGACTTCCAGCGCGCCGTTGCCAGCCGCGACAACGAGACCATCGGCTTTTCGTTTATCGAGTGGCCATCGAAAGAGACCCGGGACGCCGCGTGGAACAATCTCATGCAAGATCCGCGCATGGCGCCCGATTTCGATCTCTACGATTCCCGACGCTCGATCTACGGCGGCTTCCTGCCGATCGTGGACCTCTAGCTATTCACCGAGCATCTGGATCGTCACGCCATTGTCCACCACCCCGTCGCTCCCCGGCACGCAGCGCAGCGGTGCGGCTGATATCGCGTCGAGCCCGGCGGCGAGCCGCACATGGCGGTCGGTGGGGCACAATTGGAGCATCGCATCAAAGCCGATCCAGCCCAGTTTTTCGTCGAACGCCTCTGCCCAGGCGTGAAAAGCGGCAGGTTCGTCGTCCTCGCCGGTCAGATACCCTGTCACATAGCGCGCCGGTATTCCCAGCGCCCGCGCCCCGCCGACAAACATGTGCGCGTAGTCGGTGGCGGGCGGCCGCGGCAGCCGCGCCACAACCTCGTGCCCGGCCTCTTCCCCGACAAGCACTCCGTCCGCGCTGCTCGGGGTCGGCTCCAGCTCCTGGATCTGCGTGCCCTGGCTCTGGCTCTGCTTGCCCGGGCCTTGGCTTTGCGTTTGGCCTGCCTCGCCGGGGCTGGGCGCGTCCAGCGTTTCACTCACCCGCAGCATCAAGCCGTGGAGCACGTCGATCCGGCTTTCCTTGCTGCTCCGGAACTTGCCATAAAGCGTCACGGGCACCCGGGTCAGCAGCGTTATCCGTTTAAAGAGCACTGGGACCGGTTCGCCCCCGGGGCGCCCCAGCACGCCATGGCTGTCGCGCGTGCTCACAACGCCGCTGGCGGTGACGGCCACAGGGCCCTCCGGCTTGTTGCGGTTCACCAGGTGCACCGTGTTGCCATAGGCGTCAGTGAAGCGGGTGGCTTCATCGAGCCCGGCCATCTCCACAGTCCAGCTTTCTACCGTCTGGGTCGGCCCGCTCTGGGGCGTCAGCAGCACCTGCACCACCAGATGGCCCGTGCCCGGTGGCGGAAAAATGCTCAGGCTGTGGCGGATGGCGATACGCATCAGTAGAAGTTGTAGCTTTCGGACAGGCTTTTTGAAACGTGGTTGTTGCGGGCGATGAACTCGGTCAGGAACTCATGCAGCCCATGGCTGAAGATCGTCTCCATGGAGGTGTTTTCCACCATGGCGCACAATTGCCTGACGCCCTCCGTGCAGGGCTGCTCGTGTCCATAAAACTGCGCCAGAGCATCCACGTTCTGCCGCACGTACTGCGCGCAAAAGCTCAGCGAGCGCGGCATTTCCGGCCGCAGGATCAGATAGTCGGCAATGTTGTGGGCCTTGTAGCGGTCATGATAAACATGGCGATAGCTGCGATGGGCCGAGGCCGCCCGCAGGATCAGCGTCCATTGCTGGATATCGAGGTCCCCCCCGACCAGCGTCGCGCGTGGCAGCAGCACGTAGTATTTCATGTCCAGAATGCGCGCCGTATTGTCGGCCCGCTCGATGAAATTGCCCGCCTGCAGAAACGCGAAGCCATCATCGCGCAATATGGTGCCCAGCAGCGCGCCGCGAAACTCATGGCTCAGATGCTTGACCCATTCAAGCAGTTCCATGAGCTTGGCGCCCCGCACGTCGCGCGGCTTGATCTGGGAAAATTCAAGCCAGGCGCCGTTGATGGATTCCCACATGTCCCCGGTGATGGCGGTGCGAACCGAGCGCGCATTGGTGCGCGCTGCACCAAGGCACGAAAACACCGAACTGGGATTGTCCGGATCAAACATCATGAAATAGGCCACGCTGTCGACGTCGTGCGTGCCATGCTTGCGGGCAAAATCGTCGTCGACCTCGGCCGCCTGCATCATCGACATCAGGTGCTCGCTGGCGCTTCCCTCGCGCCGGCTGGTCAGGCTCATCCGATAGCCGACCTCGAGCAGCCGCGCCATGTTCTCGGCCCGCTCCACATAGCGCGACAGCCAGAACAGATTTTGCGCCGTGCGCCCGAGCATGCTCATGATCGGCACTCGCGGGCAGCACGCAGCCCCAATCGAGCCCTACCCTTGAAAGGGGAGGCGAGGTGGGGGTGGGGCGCCGGGAGCTGAACAGCGTGACCCATCATCAATCTTCCAGCACCCAGGTATCCTTGGTGCCCCCGCCCTGGCTGGAGTTGACCACAAGCGAGCCTTTCTTGAGCGCCACCCGCGTCAGCCCGCCGGGCGTGATCCGCACCTCATCCCCCACCAGCACATAGGGCCGCAAATCCACATGCCGCGGCGCAATCCCGGCATTGACGTAAGTGGGGCAGGTAGAGAGCGCCAGCGTCGGCTGCACGATGTAATTGTCCGGCCGCGCCTCGATCCTGCGCTTGAACTCGGCATGCTGCGCCTTGCTCGATGTGGGTCCCACCATCATGCCGTACCCGCCCGAGCCATGCACCTCCTTGACCACCAGGTCAGCGATGTTGTCCAGCACCCAGTTGCGCTGCTCCTCGTCCGTGCAGTTATAGGTCGGCACATTGGCCAGCAGCGCCTTTTCCCCAAGGTA
>JAQGJI010000088.1 GCA_028290685.1 Devosia sp.
CCAATGCCGAGGCTGAAAAGATCATCGGGCAGGACCGCGAGAGCTATCAGGCCCATCTGTTCGGCACGATCGACCGCGGCGAGTTCCCGCGCTGGACCATGCAGGTGCAGATCATGCCCGAGCTGGATGCGGACAAGACCTCATACAACCCGTTCGATCTGACCAAGGTGTGGCCACACGCGGAATATCCACCGATCGATGTGGGCGTGGTCGAGCTCAACCGCAACGCCGACAACTACTTCGCCGAAATCGAGCAGGCCGCCTTCTCGCCTTCCAACAAGGTTCCCGGCATCGGCTATTCGCCCGACAAGATGCTGCAGGCGCGAGTGTTCTCCTATGCCGATGCACAGCGCCACCGGCTGGGCACGCATTACAATGCGCTGCCGGTCAACCAGCCCAAGGTGCCGGTGCATCACTATCATAAGGACGGCGCGATGCGGTTCTTCCCCAACAATCCGAACCCCGATGCCTATTACGAGCCCAACTCGTTTGGCGGTCCGGTTGAAGACAAGTCGATCCAGGAGCCGCCGCTGCGGATCTCGGGCGATGCGGACCGCTACAACCATCGCGACGGCAATGACGATTACGGGCAGCCGCGCGCGTTGTGGAGCTTGTTCGATGACGGGCAGAAGGCACGGCTGTACGATAATCTTGCCGCAGCCATGGACGGTGTGCAGGACGAGATCATCGAGCGGCAACTGGCCCACTTCACCTTGATCGATCCGGCCTATGCCCAGGGTATAAGGGCGGCCCGGGCCGCGCTTACCGCGCGGGCAGAGGATACGATTTCGGACGGTGAGAGCGCGGTTGCGGCGGAGTAAGCCAGCTCGCTTTGAAAACCCCGGCTCGCGCCGGGGTTTTTTTTACCAGGTGCGGGGCACCGTGAGCCGCACACGGCGTCCCCCCGCGGCTCGGCCAAGAGCCTGTGCCGGGCCAGCCACACGGCCGCCAGGTTCATCCATCAAGCCACCTTGCGCCTCTGGCGCGACATCAAGATGGATCCTGGCACAGGCCGGGGATGGCGTCGGAGGTGGCCAGTCCGGTACGCGGGGCGCAGCACCCCTTCCGATATCCGATAAAATTTGACTTAAATCCTGCGCTGCCGTTTGACGAGGCGCGAGCACGTTGGGTCCAGATTGATCGCTATCTTTCCACGGCAGGACCGGGGTGACAGGCGATGAATACCGAACTTGATCAGGGCGAACGCGCCTTCTCCAGCTTTCGCGTTCTAAATGGCGACAACAACCACTCCGAGCGCGAGCACCTGTTCCGCAACATGGCGCAGTTGTTCAGCTATGTGTCGGACCGGTGCGACGACGAGCAGGTGCGCCAGTATGACGAAGTGTTGTGCCAGCTCGCCGAACTGGTGGAGGTGGAGGCCCGGGTGCATGTCGCCAAGCTCCTGGCGCCACTCGAGCGGGCTCCCGGCACAGTGGTGGTCAAGCTCGCCAATGACGATATCGAAGTGGCCAAGCCACTGCTGGAATTCTCCAACGTGCTCAGCGATGACGATCTGATCGACATCATCGGGCGCCAGAGCGAGGAGCATCGCGTCGCGATTGCCGGTCGAATCAGTGTGCCCGAGCGGGTTGGCGAGGCCATCGTGACCCATGGCAGTACGCCATCGGTCACGCGCCTGGTGCGCAATGTGAATGCCGAGTTCGACAAGGCAACCCTGGAAAAGCTGGTGCAGCGGGCTACCCTGGACGCCGAGATCGCCGCCGATCTGCGCGGACGGCGCGATCTGGACTGGAAATCGCTGCGCAGTGAAATCGACACGGCATCGAGCAAGGTGCTGCAAGATTTGGGCAATTCCAATCACACGCTCGATCCCGTCGCCGCCGGCAAGGTCAATGCGGTGGTTTACAACCGCATGCGCAACCGTGCCGGATTTTCGGCCAGTGAATGGAAAACTGCCTACAATCAGGTCAAGGCGCTGAACGATCGCAAGCAACTCGATGAACGCGCGCTAGCCCGGTTTGCCCGCTTCGGCTATGGCCACCATGCTGCGGCTGCGCTTACGGCCATGCTGCGCGTCAGCCCGGAAGTTTTCGTGAAATGGCTGGCCGCCCAGGATTATGTCGCGGTGACGGTTGCACTGCGCGCCGCTGGCCTGGCCCCCGACATGTTCGAGTCGATTTTTGCGATGCTGCCCTGGCGCGACCTGCCGACCGACACCGACACCAAAATGGTGCTCTCGCGTTTCCAGGCGCTCGATCAGGAAGAAGCCAGCACCATCTTCCAGCTCTGGCGCGCGCACTCCTTCCGCAAGCGGGCCGTGAGCGAACAGCGCGAGGCGATAAGCGCTTAGGAGGCGCATGGTCAGGGCGTCGAGCGGAGTATTGCCCGAAGATGCCCCCCATGCTGTTGCAAGCGACGGGTCATCCCCTACACAGTGTCATCCCCGGCCTGCCCGGGGATGCATCTTGAGGTGAAGCCTCAACCGCAAGTTGACTTGTTCCAGCGATCTGGGCATTGCAAAAATCTCAGGATGAGCCCCGGCGCAAGGCCGGGGTGACACTGTGGGCAGGCGTGACTGTGCTGGGCTCAACAACGGCGTGATCGCGTGGTGGGCGCGTTCCCCGGCACAGCAGCGGCCGCATCTTTCCATGCCGCAGCAAACCATCTAGACCTCCGCTCAAATCAGATATAAAGATATCTTTATATTAGATGCGGGGCGCTGGTGGCGGACTTGGGGCAATTGGTGGGGGTGCTGAAGGCGGCGGGTGAGGGGACCCGGCTGCGTCTGCTGGCCCTGCTCGCCGATGGGGACCATTCGGTCAAGGACTTGACGGAAATCCTCAAGCAAAGCCAGCCGCGCGTGTCGCGGCACCTCAAGCTTCTGGCCGATGCCGGGCTGATCGCGCGCAATGCCGAAGGGGCGTGGGCTTATTACGGATTGGCTGAGGACGGGGACGGCGCAGCGCTCGCGCAGTGGCTGATTGCCCGGATCGATGACAGCGATGCCGACCGGCGCCGCGATATTGAGCGCCAGCAGGCCGTGCGGGCTGCCCAGCAAGCCAGGGCGACGCAATATTTCGCCAAGGTGGCGAACAGCTGGAATCTGCTTGCAACCCTGCATGTGCCCGAGGAAGCTGTCGAGGCAGCCGTGATCGAGGCCCTTGGCGGGCGCAAGGTGGAGACGCTGATCGATCTGGGTACGGGCACGGGGCGGATGCTTGAGCTGCTCTCGCCCAGCTACAAGCGCGGGATCGGACTCGATTCGAGCCGTGAGATGCTGGCGGTGGCGCGCTCGCGGCTGGCAAGCGCCGGGGTCGCCAATGCCCAGGTGCGGCTTGGAGATATCGGGGATCCCGACGTCGTGGTGGGGCCTGCCGATGTGATCATCATCCATCAGGTGCTGCACTATTTCGACGATCCCGGGCGAATGCTGGGCCAGGCCCGGCGCCTGCTCAAGCGGGGCGGGGAGATGATCATCGTCGATTTCGCTCCCCATGACCTGGAATTTCTGCGCACTGAACATGCCCACCGGCGTCTTGGCGTGTCGCAGGGGCAAATGAGCGGATGGGCCGCTGCGGCCGGCCTTGAGATCGCCGGGTGGCGCGAGTTCCCCAGCCAGGACACCGAGAATGGGCTGACAGTGTGCCTGTGGCGCCTAACCGACAAGATTTGAACGGAACCCCGATGCTTGACGACAACTTGCGTACCAGTCGCCAGACCGCAGACCAGCGGCCGGACCTGCAGATCTCTTTTGAATTTTTCCCGCCCAAGACGGATGCGATGGAGGAAAGATTCTGGGACAGCGTCCACAAGCTGGCCCCGCTCAAGCCACGCTTTGTCTCGGTGACCTATGGCGCCGGCGGCTCCACGCGCGAGCGCACGCTGCGCATGGTGCGGTCCATCAAGGCGGACACGGGGGTGGATGCGGCGGCGCATCTGACCTGCGTCGGGGCCACGCGCGAGGAAGTCGATGCGGTGGTGCGGGGCTATCAGGAGGCTGGCATCGATCGCATCGTGGCCTTGCGGGGCGATCCACCCGAGGGCGTGGGGCAGCCCTTTACGCCCCATCCGGACGGCTACCAGAATGCTGCCGACCTTGTGGGGGGCATTCGCCGGATCGGGAATTTCGACATCTCGGTTTCGGCCTATCCTGAAAAGCATCCGCAAAGCGAAAGCTGGCAGGTCGAGATCGACAACCTCAAGCGCAAGCTCGATGCAGGCGCCGACCGGGCCATCACGCAGATGTTCTTCTCCAACGGGGATTACCTGCGCTACCTCGAGCGGGCCCGGGCTGCAGGGATCAGCGCGCCCATTGTACCGGGCATCCAGCCGATCCACAGCTTCAAGCAGATCGCCAGCTTTGCGGCGCGTTGCGGCACCGCGATCCCCGCCTGGCTGGCCGAGCGCTTTGACGGGCTCGACGAGGAACCGGAGACCCACGCGCTGGTCGCTTCCGCCGTGGCAGCCGAACAGGTGACCGAATTGCTCGACGAGGGCGTCACCGAGTTTCACATCTATACGCACAACCGCTCGCCCCTGGCTCTGGCGCTGGGCCGTATCCTGGGCCGCCGGCCGCAGAGCGCATAAGGGTTGCCGTTAACCAGCTGTTCACCATGTTCTGGTGCGATGGGACTGCTGCCCTTCGCACCGGAGCCGGCAAAGCCTTGTTCAGGTTGGGTTCAGCTTGTGCGGTGCATTAAAGCGTTAATATGCCGTTTTCCATAAAATGGCCATGAAAACCGGCTTTGTCACCGCGCGGGGCGGAGTAAATCGGGACGTACAGACCATGCAGATCGACCGCCGTATAACCAATGGCCTGGCCTGGGCCGGTGTTCTTCTTGTTGTAGGCGTGCCCACGGCAGACCTGCTGTCCGCCCAGTTCATGGGGGAGCGGCCGGCAGCGAGCACTGCGCAGATCGGTCTGGTCGAGGAAAAGGTCGCTGTTGTCCAAGACAAGCTCGTGGCACCGGTGCCCGCCCAGCGCAGCCAACGGCCGGCGGAAAAGCCGGTCGAGGTTGCAATAGCGCAGCCCGTTCAGCCTGTTGCCAATCCTGCCCCCGCCAAGCCCGTCAGCGGGCGCGCTGATCCGGTGGACGATTTCGTTCAGTCCGGCAAGCCGATGCCCAGCTACATCACGGATGCGCCCGCTCCGCTGCAAGCTGCCCCGGTCAAGCCGGCTCCTGCTCTTGCCCCAGTCCCCAGCGCGGCCGCACCGGCGCCAGCGGCACAGGCGCCATTGACTCCGGCCCAGCCCCGGGTCGCGGCGCTTCCGGCGCCCGCAGGTCCGCCAGCCCTGACCGGCCCTGCGCCTGCAGCAACCGTTCCCGTGCAAACCGCAGCCATTGCGCCCAAAGTGGCGCCAACCCCGATGCCCTTGTCCATGCGGCCTCGGGCGGTGGCGGTGGCGCCGATCAATCCGGGGGCCCCGCCGGCCACTATCGCGCGCAGCGAGCCGGTGTTCGTGCCGCCCTCGGTGCAGCCTGTGCCTCCGGCCCAGATCACCGCCGAGGACCTGGAGGATTGGGAAACCGGCCCGCTCGCCGATTTCCTGGCGCGCCGGCAAGGCGGCCAGGTGCCGCAGCAGGCGGACGCCCAGTCGCGCTTCAGCGACGACGAAGAGGCCTTCTTTGAACGCGAAGACGAAGAAGAGGCTTTTTTTGAGCGCGAACAGGAGTTCCGGCGCCGCGATCGCCTGGTCGGCCCCGAAATGTTCTTCTATCAGTAAGCACCGAAGAGCTATGCGCCGGAGTGACTGGACCCTGGGGAGCTGAGCCGGTAGTGTCGCCAGCAAATCAGCGCAACGACTTGCCATTGCTCACGAAAGGCTCCGCCACTTCCTTGCAGCCCAGCCCCGGAACGAAGCCCGACATGTGGGACAAGCTGGCCGATCGCCTTGGCTCATTCAGCCGGCGTACCGGGCTGGCCGGTTCAATCATCAATGCCCTGGATCCCGACAATTGGCTGCCCGGGGGGCGCGATGCAGCCTTTACGCTGGCCTTGATCGCCCTGGCAGCCAAGATGGCCGTTGCCGATGGGCTGGTGACGGCCTCCGAAGAACGGGCATTTCGCCTCACGGTGGAAATCGCGCCCGGCCACGAGGAGCAGGTGGCCCGGGTCTTCAACCTCGCCAAGCGGGACATTGCCGGTTTCGACTTCTATGCGCGCAAGATACGCCGGTTTTTTGCCGACAGCCCCGAGACGCTGGAACATGTGCTCGATAGCCTGTTCTATGTCGCCACTGCCGATGGCATGGTGCATGAGGGGGAACTGGACTATCTCAAATCCGTCAGCGACATTTTCGGCTTCGATGAAGCCCGCTTCGAGCAGATGGCCAGCCAGCATGTGCAACTGGAGGCAGGCGTTGATCCCTACCTGGTGCTTGGCCTGGCGCATAATGCGCCGCCCGAGGAAATCCGCCGCGTCTACCGCCTGCTGGTGGCCGAACACCATCCCGACCGGCTGATTGCGCGCGGCGTGCCCGAAGATCTCATCGATGTGGCGACAGCCCGCATGAAGGCGGTCAATCTGGCCTATCAGGCCCTGACCAAGCCAAAGCAGATGCCGCTGCTGCCCGCGAGTGCTTGACGGGGCGGGGCCGATCTCTCTACATCACGCCAGCCAGTTGACCGGGTGGCCGCTGGCAGTGGGGTAACCTGCTGCTGGAGGAAAGTCCGGGCTCCTTCGAAACACGGTGCCGGTTAATGGCCGGCGAGGGCGACCTCAGGGAAAGTGCCACAGAAAGCAAACCGCCCCGGCATGCCGGGGTAAGGGTGAAAGGGTGCGGTAAGAGCGCACCGCGGACCTGGCAACAGGGACGGCACGGTAAACCCCACCGGGAGCAAGACCAAATAGGGATGACGCGGAACTCCGGTTCCAGCCAGTTTTGAGGCCAGATCATCCGGGTTGGTTGCACGAGGCGCCTGGCAACAGGCGTCGCAGATGAATGGCCGCCACGTCCGCTCCGCAAGGCGCGGGCCCTACAGAACCCGGCTTATAGGTCAACTGGCGTTTTCCTTTCGGTGCGGATCAGGCAGCGCTGTCCTGGCGCTGCCATCCCCGCGTGGTCGCTCCCGCGGGCAAGCCCGGGGTGACGACCTGTGTGACAGAATCGCTCGTGAGGCATCGCCTCGCTTGCGCACACCCACTATAGGAAACAGAATCTTAAGCGTCCCTGGGTCAATGTGCCGACAGGTTTACGAACCGGTGCTGTTGCCGGGTTTGGAGTAGTCGCATCGATGGGCAAGCGGTCCCTGCCCGAGAGCAGTTCCCCTGGCAGTCCGCACGTGCCGGTTCTTCTGGACGAGGTGGTCAGGGCATTGTCGCCACTGGCCGGCAAGCGCGTCGTGGACGGCACGTTCGGCGCGGGCGGCTATTCGCGCGCGCTGCTCGAGGGGGGCGCCAGCATCGTCGCGATTGACCGCGATCCCGGCGTTGAACCGTTTGCCGCGGCGCTGAGCGCCCAGTTCGGCGACCGTTTCACCTTCCTGAGCGGCACCTTTTCCCAGCTCGACAGCCTTGCCGCCGATCATGGCCCCATCGATGGCGTCGTGCTCGATATCGGCGTGTCCTCCATGCAGCTCGACCAGGCGGAGCGCGGCTTTTCATTCATGCGCGAGGGGCCACTCGACATGCGCATGAGCGCCCAAGGCCAGAGCGCCGCCGATCTGGTCAACGGGCTCGAAACCGAGGCGCTGGCCAATCTGCTTTATGCCTTTGGTGAGGAACGCAAGTCCCGCCGCATTGCCCAGTTCATCGCCCAGGCGCGCGAGGCCGCACCCATCCAGACCACGACCGAGCTGGCCCGAATCATCGAAAAAGCCATCGGCCGCAAGCCCGGCGATGCGCACCCCGCCACCCGCTCGTTCCAGGCGCTGCGCATTGCCGTCAACGCCGAGTTCGATCAACTGGTCGAGGCGCTGTTCGCGGCCGAGCGGCTGCTGCCAGCGGGCGGGCGGCTGGCGGTGGTCACGTTCCATTCCCTGGAGGACCGCATCGTCAAGCGGTTCTTTGATCCCGAAAAGGGTGGTCCGGCCCAGTCCCGCCACCTGCCGCAAGCTGAAACCGAAGCGCGGCGCTGGGTTGATGTCGCCAAGGCCACCAAACCGGGCGAGGCCGAACTTGGCCGTAATCCGCGAGCCCGTTCGGCCATTCTGCGTGCTGCAACCCGCTCGCAGGCGCCGGCCCGGCCGGTCAAGTTCGACGGGCTCGGCGTGCCCACCGTGCGGGGCGCCCAATGATCCGCAATCTCAACATCATACTGATCTTTACCAGCGTTCTGATGCTGTCGGGGGTTTATGCGCTCAAGTTCTCGATCGAGAACACGGCCAGCGAGCGAACTGCGTTGATCGCCCTGATCGACAGCCAGGAGGGCGATCTGTCGCTGCTCAAGGCCGACGAGGCAGTGCTGAACCAGCCCGGCCATATCGATCCCATCATCAAGCGGCACCAGTTGGCGCTGGCGATGGAGCCGGTGAAACAGGAGCAGTTCGGCGCGTTTGCCGCCATCCCCATGCGCCCTGCCAAGCCCAACAGCGCCGCGATGGATTCCCTGTTCCTTTCGCTTGAGGCGGGGATCGATCCCATCGACGCCATTCTTGAACTCGAGGGCATCCAATAGTGGCCGTTACCTCCGAACATTCTGGCTCAACCATTGCGCTGGACGGCGCGCGCAAGGTGCGCGGCAATCTCACGCAGGCCCGCATACGCTGGATGGTGCTGGCGCT
>JAQGJI010000142.1 GCA_028290685.1 Devosia sp.
CCCACGGATCCGCACCAAATGAGCTTGGACATCAACAATGCCGATCCGGTGGCGCTGGTCGTTGCGCCCCCTGTCCCGGGCAAGACCCGGCGCCGCGACGGCGGGCTGCTTTGGCTGCTGAACGGCAGGCTCGCCGTGGGTCTTGTCATTCTCCTCGTGATGGGCCTGGGGAGCTTTATCCTGCCTCTCTTTGCGCCGGCGGACCCCTCCATCCAGGCGACCTATATGCGCAACCTGCCGATGTCGGGGGTCCATTGGCTGGGCACTAATTCGCTGGGGCAGGACATTTTCTGGTTCCTGGTCTTCGCCATCAAGAATTCCCTGATGCTGGGCATCCTGGTCGCCGTCGGCGTGACTATCGTCGCCACGATCGTGGGCCTCAGCGCTGGCTATATCGGTGGTACTTTCGAGCGCGTGGTGATGCTGTTCGTCGATACGTTCATCACCATTCCGCTGCTGCCGATCCTGATTATCCTTGGAGCGCTGATCCGCGGGAATACTTCGTTCTTCACGGTTGGAATGATTATCATCATTTTCGGCTGGGCCTGGGACGCGCGCACGGTTCGCGCCATGGCGCTATCGTTGCGCGAGCGTGAATTCATCAACATGGCGCGCTTCTCGGGGGCGACCACCTTCCACATCCTCGCCAAGGAAATCTTCCCCTATGTGTCGGCCTATATCCTGGTCGGCTTCATCAATACGGTGCTGTTCGCAATCAATACCGAGGCGACGCTGGCCGTGATCGGCCTGTCCAAGGTGGAAGTGCCGACGCTGGGCTCCATCATCTTCTGGGCTCTGAGCTACAACGCACTCTTTACGGGGCAATATGCCTGGATCGTGGCGCCGATAGTTGCCACCGTGACCCTGTTTCTCGGGCTTTTTCTTACCTCGACCGGCTTCAACCAGGCCTTCGCCAGCAGACGGGGTGTCTCATGATCCGCCTCAACGACCTCAAGCTCAGCTATCGTTTGGGGACACGGACAATCGATGCCGTGGATGGCGTGACCCTGACCATTCCCGACAACTGCGTCGTGGGCATTGCCGGGGAATCCGGGTCCGGCAAGTCCACGCTGATGAAGGCGATCTATGGCGATATCCAATCGCCCATGTACCTCTCTCGCGGCTCGATCGACTACGGGCTGAAGGGCGCCGACGGCAGGCCGGTGACCGCCGAAAACCTGCGCAGGGAATGGTTCAAGACCATCTCCTATATTCCGCAGTCCTCCATGAACTCACTCAATCCGGTGATCCGTATCCGCGAGCAGTTCATCGATTTCCCGGGAACAGACAGCAACAAAAAGCGCGTGCTTGAAAGGGCGCGCGACTATATCGGCAAACTGGGCCTGCCCCCCGAGGCGATGGATTCCTATCCGCACCAGCTTTCAGGCGGCATGCGCCAACGCA
Source organism: Devosia sp. (assembly GCA_028290685.1). GTDB lineage: Bacteria > Pseudomonadota > Alphaproteobacteria > Rhizobiales > Devosiaceae > Devosia. Next base: position 1,405 of record JAQGJI010000142.1, read on the forward strand.
TGATGATCGCGCTCGCGACCTTCTTCCAGCCTGAGCTGATCATTGCGGACGAACCGACCACGGCGCTCGATGTGGTGGTGCAGAAGGACATTCTCCTGCTGCTCATGGAACTGCAGGAGCAGATGGGCAACACCATCCTCGTCGTGTCGCACGACATGGGGGTGCACTATCAGGTCACCCACAAGATGCTGATCATGTATGCGGGGCGCGTGGTCGAGTATGGCGACACGGACAGCGTCTTTGCGGACCCACAGCATCCCTATACCAAGATGCTGATCGACTCGCTGCCCACCATTGGCGAGGACTCCATGCGCGGCGTGATTGCGAGCCAGGCCGGGGCGGGCGGCGACCGCGCCTATCGGGTCGAGCCCAATCTCATCGAGGTAAAGCCGGGCCACTTCGTTGCCCAGCCCGCGCGGCAGCAAGCGGGAGTGTTCGCATGACCGTTATTCTCAGGACTGAGAATCTCAACAAGCTTTATCGCCTCGGCGGGTTCATGCGGGCCAAGCCGATCCAGGCGTTGAACGAGGTCAACATCACTGTCGAGAGCGACAAGCCGGTGGTGATCGCCGTTGTGGGCGAGTCGGGCAGCGGCAAGACGACCTTGGCGAAAACGCTGCTGCGGCTCGAAACGCCAACGAGCGGGCGAGTCATCGTTTATGACGAGGTGGTGGCGGGGCAGGGGGCTATTCCATCCAGGAAGAGTTTTCTCGGGTTGGTGCAGCCCATCTTCCAGAACCCCTTTGAGGCCTTCAGCCGCTACCGGCCAGTGGACATCTATCTCGAAGAAACAGCCCGGCGCGTCGCCGGCATGGACGGGCCCCAGGCCGAAGCCGCAGTGGGCGAGGCGCTGAAAAGCGTCGGCCTCGATTATGATCAGGTGCGCGGGAAATATACTGCCCAGTTCTCCGGCGGCGAATTGCAGCGCATTTCAGTCGCGCGAGCGTTGATCCCGAACCCGAAACTAATCGTCGCCGATGAGCCAGTCAGCATGATTGACGCCTCGCGGCGCATGATCATCATCAATCTCTTCAAGCGGTTGCGCGATGAGGCGGGGCGTAGTTTTGTTTATATCACCCATGACCTCGCCACGGCGTATTACATCTCGGATTTCATCGCCGTGATGAACAAGGGGCGGGTGGTCGAGTTCGGGCCGGCACGGCAGGTTATGTCCGATCCGCAGCATGACTATACGCGCCTGCTGCTCTCTTCCATTCCGACCACAACGAGCCGTTGGCGCGAGCGCCCGCGCCGGGTCGCCAGCGGCTAGGTTAAGCGGCCTTTCTCGTCCATCATTCCACGCATCAGGACAGCAAGATGACCAATTCGGCAAGAGCCAACGGCGCCGCGTCGCTGTGGGCCACCTATGAAATCACGCTCCAAGGCCCGGGCGTGGGCAATCCATTCGTGGATGTTGAATTGCGCGCGATATTCACCCAGGACGAGCGGCAGGTGCGGGTGAACGGATTTTACGACGGCGACGGCAACTACAAGCTGCGATTCCTGCCGGACACGACGGGTACCTGGCGTTATCAGACCACAAGCAATGTTTCGGCACTCGATGGTGTGAGTGGCAGTTTCGAAGTAGGCCGGGCGCAGCCGGGGCATCACGGGCCGGTGCGTGTCCGCGACCGCCATCATTTCCGCTACGCCGATGGGGCACGCTTCATCAATATCGGCACCACGGCCTATGTGTGGAATTTGCAGGGCGATGCACTGGAGGCGGAAACGCTGCGAACCCTCGAGGATGCGCCCTTCACCAAGATCCGCATGTGCGTATTTCCAAAGCACTATCGCTACAACCAGAACGAACCCGAGCGCTATCCCTTTCCCCTGGTGAAGAAGGGGGCAAGCGAATGGACCGGCAGTTTTCGCGGGGACAATGGTTGGGAGTTCGACTTCTCGCGGTTTGAGCCAGACTATTTCCGGCATCTGGAAAAGCGCATCAACCAGCTTGCCGAGATCGGCGTCGAGGCGGACCTGATCATCTTCCATCCCTATGACCGGTGGGGCTTTTCGCGCATGAGCCCGGCCCAGGATGACCGCTACCTCCGATACCTCGTGGCGCGTCTGGCGGCGCTGCCCAATGTCTGGTGGTCCATGGCCAATGAATATGACCTCATGCCCTCCAAAAGCATGGCGGACTGGGATCGGTTAATCCACATCGTCGCGGACAACGACCCGTTCGGCCATCTGCTCAGCGTGCATAACTGCTTCGCCTTTTATGACCACAACCATCCGCGCATCACCCATGCCAGCATTCAGCGCTCCACCGCGAGCCTTGCCGCGGTATGGCGCGAAAAATACGGCAAGCCAGTCTCGATCGACGAGTGCTGCTATGAGGGCGACATCGCCGAGCTCTGGGGCAATATCACCGCCCAGAAGATGGTGCGCCGCTTTTGGGATGGCACGGTCAATGGCGGCTATGTCACCCATGGCGAGACTTACTACAATGACGAAGAAAATCTCTGGTGGGCCAAGGGCGGCAAGCTGACGGGCGAGAGCGTTGCCCGCATTGCGTTTCTCAGGCGCATCCTCGAAGAAGCACCCGACGAGGGACTTGATCCGGTCAAGTCCACAGTCGCCTACCGCACCTCCATGGCGGGCGGGCTCGACAATGTGGCCTTGGCGCAATTACTCCGGCCCACGCCGGGCGAAGAGGATTGGTCGCGCGTGCAGGCTTGGTTTGCCACCGCAGGCCAGCCGCACCGCTATTATCTCACCTATCTCGGCGAGAACCAGCCGGGTGAATTCACCGTGGCGACGCCCCCGGGCGAGCGCTATTCGGCCACGCTGATCGACACCTGGGAGATGACCGAGGAGAGACTGGGCGACAGCGTCGCGCGTGGCGATGTGTTGCACTTTTCGCCAAAGCCCTATCGAGCGCTGTTGTTCAGGCGCACGGACGGAGAATGACCATGAGCAGTGTGGCGCAGTGGGGCGTGTTCGAAGCCAGCTTCTCTGGACCATCGGGCGGCAACCCCTTTCTGGATGTTACGCTGGAAGCCTTCTTCCAGCACAAGAGCCGTCACGTGCGCGTGCCCGGTTTTTACGATGGCGAGGGCATCTTCCGTGTCCGCTTCATGCCGGACAATGAGGGGGAGTGGACCTTCTCGACCCGATCGAATTCGGCCGAGCTTGATGGCAGGACCGGCACCTTCACCGTCACGGCGCCGCGCCAGGGTGTGCATGGACCGGTGCGGGTTGCCAACAAGTTTCACTTCGCCCATGCCGACGGTAAGCCCTTCCTGCCGTTTGGAACCACCTGCTATGCCTGGACGCATCAGCCGTTGAGCGAACAGGCCAAGACGCTGGAGTCACTCCGAAAGACACGCTTCAACAAGCTGCGCATGGGCGTCTTTCCCAAGGATTATCCCTACAACCTCAACGAGGCCCTGCACGACGTCTATCAAAAGGATGGTGACGGCCGGTACGACTTCGACCGGCCCAATCCCGAGAGTTTCCGGCACTTCGAAAACCAGGTGAAGGCCTTGGGGGAGATGGGGATCGAGGCCGATATCATCATCTTCCACCCCTATGACCGCTGGGGGTATTCGGACATGAGCGAAGCGCAGGACTACGCCTATGTCCAATATCTCGCCGCGCGTCTTGCAGCCTATCGCAATGTTTGGTGGTCGCTGGCCAACGAATACGATTTCCTGCTCAACACCAAGCCGATGCACCAATGGGATCGCTACTTCCACATACTGGAAGAGAACGACCCCTACGGACATCTGCGCTCGATCCACAACGGCGATCCGGAGGCAAATTACGATCACCGCAAATCTTGGGTGACCCACGTGTGTATCCAGAACTGGGACGTGAAGCGCACCGGTGAATGGCGGCTGGCCTATGGCAAACCGGTGGTCAATGACGAGCCCGAATATGAAGGCAACATCATCCAGGTCTGGGGCAATATTTCTGCCAAGGAACTGGTGCACCGCTTCTGGATCACGACGATGCGCGGCGGTTATGCCGGGCACGGCGAAACGTTCTCCGATCCCAATGACCTCATCTGGTGGGCCAAAGGGGGAGAGCTACAGGGCGAAGCCTGGAAGCGCATCGGCTTCCTGCGCGATCTTCTGGAGGAGGATGTCAGGACCGGCTTCGAGCCTATCGATCCGCAGACGCGCTATCCCTGGAACCGGGTTTCCGGTGCGCGCGATGGTGACACGACCATCATCTACTTTGGTGAGCACCAGCCGGTGATCTGGGCATCGGGCTTGCCCATGGAGCGGGGCGACTGTCAGGTCGATCTGATCGATACCTGGAACATGACCGTGGAACCGACAGAGATCGTTCTAGCACCGGCAAATCATCCGACACG
>JAQGJI010000111.1 GCA_028290685.1 Devosia sp.
AATTCCCTTGCCACCATCATCGGGCCATTGGCTGCAACACAGATCTTTTCCTACTTCACCAGCGCGGCCGATTCGCCGGGCTATTTCCCCGGAGCGCCATTCATCGCTGCAAGCGCCTGCGTTGTTCTGGCACTCATCATCTTCTCCATCGCCGCGTGGCGGTTCGAACTCGGTCATCGGCCCAGCATTGCCAATCATCCGCACGTTCCCGACATGCCGCCCCCCGGCCAGGTTCGGTTGCCTCCGATAGATGAAGACGACGTTGATGCAAGTACGCCCCGCCATTGACGCGGATCGCCCGGCGGTTCTGGCCATCGTTGCGCCGGTTCTGGCAGCTGGCGAAACATATGCCATCGCCCGTGACCTCGACGCCGCGGCGGCTCTCGCCTACTGGTTCAGCCCCGCCCACGATGTGTTCGTGGCCCAGGACAGGGATGTCGTCGCTGGCACCTACTATCTTCAGGCCAACCAGCAGGGTGGCGGCGCCCATGTCGCCAATTGCGGGTACATGACCGCGCCAGCCGCTCAAGGTAAAGGTGTTGCGCGTGCCATGTGCGAACACTCCCTGATCGAGGCGCGAAAACGCGGTTTCCGAGCCATGCAGTTCAACCATGTGGTCTCAACCAACAGCCGCGCCGTGGCTCTGTGGCAAAAACTGGGCTTTGCCATTGTCGGCACCCTCCCCAAAGCGTTCCAGCATCCTGTTCACGGCTATGTCGACAGCTACGTGATGTTCCGCGAACTCTGAGTTGTGATGGCGCGGGCCGGAACGTTTGGACTCGTGCCTAGTTCAGACAAGGTCAGGAGCCAGGAAAATGCCACGCTTTTTCTTTAATCACACGACCAAGTCAGGCGAACGCGAGATCGATATCGACGGTCTCAAGCTGCAATCGCTCAACAACGCCATCGAGGAAGCAAGCTTTGCCGCCCAAGGGGCAGTAGCGCTGGCTGAAGAGCCGACCGAAGGCGTATTCGAAATCGAGGACGAGGGTCGTGTCGTTGTCGCGCGCGTACCCTATGTTGCCGGTTCGGATGAAAGCCATGCCGATCCTGCCGAGCAGGACAGCGCCAGCGACAAGCCTTCTGAATAAAAAGCCCCGCAACAGCGGGGCTTTGTTTGCTCGTGATCTGGCACGGCTTTAGGTGAGCTGGCGGAAGCCGCCTGGTTTCACTTGCCGAGTGTTGACGGCCAGGTGCCATGCAGATCGCTGCCACGCCCGACGATCTCGAAGCCATGCGCACCGAAGAAATCGCGCTGCCCCTGGATCAGATTGGCCGTTCCCTGCGCCTGGCGATAGCTGTCGAAATAGCTCAGTGCCGCTGACAGGCACATCATCGGGAACTCACCCGCTGCTGCTGCCGCAACCACCTTGCGCAGGCTTGGATGGGCATTTTTCATCAAGGCGACGAAGTCCGGCACGACCAGCAGGTTTACATTGCCGCCCTTCTCGTAAGCGGCTGACATCTGGTCAAGAAAACGCGACCGGATGATGCACCCGGCACGCCAAATCTTGGCAATGGTCGCCAGCGGCAGGGCCCAGCCGTTTTCTTCCGAGGCCTTGGCAATCACGGCAAAACCCTGGGCGTAGGAGACAATCTTGCCCGCCAGCAGTGCCTGCTCCAAATCGGCCAACGACACATCGGTCCTGGCCCGGCTTGGCGTTCCGTAGATGCTCTGGGCTGCTACACGCTCGTCCTTGCGCGATGAAATCGAGCGCGCCGCGACCGCGCCCTCGATGGCGGTTGCCGGCACACCCATCTGTTGCGCCACGATCGCCGACCAGACGCCGGTGCCCTTTTGCCCGGCCTTGTCGAGGATCAGTTCAACCAGTGGCTTGCCGGTCTGCTCATCGACCGCCGCCAGCACATGGCCGGTGATCTCGATCAGATAGGAGTTGAGCGGACCCTTGTTCCACTCCTTGAACACGTCGGCGCATTCCCCCGGGCTCATGCCCAGCCCGTCACGCATCACGCCATAGACTTCGGCGATCATCTGCATGTCGCCATATTCGATGCCGTTGTGGATGGTCTTGACGAAGTGGCCCGCGCCGCCCTCCCCCAGATAAGCGCAGCAGCTTTCGCCGTTGAACTGGGCGGCAATGGCGGTCAGTACGCTTTCCGCATTGTGCCACTGTTCCTTGGAGCCCCCCACCATGATCGAAGGACCATGGCGCGCGCCCTCTTCGCCACCCGAGACGCCAACGCCCAGATAACCGATGCCCTTGGGCTTGAGATAGTCGAAGCGGCGCTGCGTGTCGGTGAACAGCGAATTGCCGCATTCAATGATCGCATCACCCTGCTCCAGATGGGGCAGCAATTGCTCGATCATCGCATCGACCGGCGCACCCGCCTTGACCATGATGATGATCGAGCGCGGGCGCTTTACCGCCTGGACGAAGTCGGCAAGCTCGTATCTGGCGACGGTCCTGCCGTCGAGCCCCTGCGCCTTGGCCTCGGCGACGAACTCATCGATGCGCCCGGAAGAGCGGTTGTGGACGGCGATTGTATAGCCTTTTTCTGCAATGTTCAGGGCCAGGTTCGAACCCATCACGGCCAGCCCGATCAGGCCAATATCTGCAGTCGACATACACGCGTCCTTCCGAAGGTCTTTTCGCCAATCCATGCGTCCAGCGCATGCAACACGGCGCGACCTGACCACAATTGCATCGGATACGGAAGGCGGATTCACGCATAAACGAGCTAAATATCGCTCCTTGTATGGCAGAATCGATTGCCTCTGGGCGAGCGCGCCCCTACCGTCTCGCAACTGCGCCTGGGGATAGCAATGGCACCAAGTTTTGATCTTTCCGGCAAACGAGCGCTGATCACCGGCTCCAGCCGCGGGCTGGGCTATGCCATGGCCCAGGCCCTTGCGGGAGCTGGCGCTGCCGTGGTGCTCAACGCCCGCGATGAAGTCGCGCTTGGCCTGGCCGCTGCCGAGCTTGCGGCAACGGGCGCCGCAGTCCACGCCCTGGCTTTCGATGTCACCAGCGAAGACAGCGTCGGAGACGCCGTGGCCCACTGCGAAACCCAGATCGGCCCCATCGACATCCTGATCAACAATGCGGGCATTCAGATTCGCGGCTCACTCGAGGACTACGCCCACGATAAATTCGAGCAGATGCTGGCGACCCATGTCGTTGCGACCTTTACCGTCAGCAAGGCCGTCGCCAAGGCCATGATCGGCCGTGGACACGGCAAGATCATCAATATCTGTTCGGTTCTGAGCTCGCTCGCCCGCCCCACCGTTGCACCCTATGGAGCCGCCAAGGCGGCGGTCGCCAACCTCACCCGCGGCATGGCTGCGGATTGGGCGCCACGCGGGCTCAACATCAATGCCATTGCGCCGGGCTATTTCAAGACCGAGCTGAACAAGACCCTGATGGCAGATCCACAGTTCAACAACTGGGTGGAACAGCGCACCCCCATGCGCCGCTGGGGCAATCTGGACGAGTTGGGCGGCGCGGCGGTTTTCCTCGCCTCCCCGGCATCGAGCTTCATCAACGGTCACATCCTTTATGTGGATGGCGGCTTCACGGCGGTGGTTTGATCGATGGCTTTGACTCCCGCCAGAATCATCATCGTGATGGGCGTCAGCTCCTCCGGGAAGTCCACGGTAGGGCAGTCCATAGCGCGCCGCCTGCACGCGCCATTCCTCGATGGTGATGGATATCATCCCGCGGCCAATGTCGAAAAGATGCGCGCCGGCATTCCCCTGGTCGATGAGGATCGCTGGCCGTGGCTCGAGCGCCTGGCGCAGTCCCTGCATGAAGCCGCTGATCGCAAGGATGCTGCCGTGGGCGCTTGCTCTGCCCTGCGGCGCGTCTATCGGGACTATCTTGTCGAGAAAGCCGGCGAACCGATCCTGTTCGTGTATCTGGAGGGAACCCAGGCGGTCATCGCCGAGCGGATGGCGAGGCGCAGCCACGAATACATGCCCGCAAGCCTGCTCGACTCCCAGTTCGCGACTCTGGAAGTGCCCGACCCACGGCACGAAAACGTGCTGGTCGTTCCGGTCACCGATAGTGTTGAAAAGATCACGTTGACGGCCCTCAAGGCGGCCGATCACCTCAAGCGGTTCAAGCGCTGGCAATGATTGCAGTGCTATTCAGCCGGCGGGCCCTCTGCCCGTGACAGGCTCGCATTGTAGTAGCGATCATCGTGCGTCACTTCCCGGCCGATCCAGTCGGGGATTTGCACATGCTGGTCTTCGCTCTCGAGTTCGACTTCAGCAATAATCAGTCCCTGGTGCCGTCCCCCGAACACATCCACCTCCCAGGTCAGCCCGCCCCAGGGCACCAGGTGTCGCTGCTTTTCGAGCACATGCGGCTCTGCCATCAGCAGCAGTTCGCGCCCGTCGCCAACGGGAATTTCGTATTCGTATTCCGCCCGCGACCGTCCATGAACAGCGCCCTTGAGCGTCAGGAACGCCTCACGGTCGTCCCTGCTGCGCACCCGGACCGTCGCCTTGGCATTGGACGACAGATACCCCTGTCGGATCGCAGTGCTTTTGATGATCAACGCCTGCCAGCCGTCATCCCTCACCAGGAACTTGCGCTCGATCTCTGTCGCCATCTCAGGGTTTCCCAGGTAGCAATGACCAATATTGCTGGAAGCGCCGCCGCAGTGCCTCCGGCTTTCCGGCCGCCAGTTGCCGTCCGAGCGTAAAAGCTGCTGCCGCCAGTTCGTCCTGCTGCGCTTTGAGCACTTTGATGACAGGGCCCTTGATCGCCATGCTGGTGAAGGTCTGCTGCAAGACTGCAAGATTGTGATGCTCGCCCAACAAATCGCCTAAATCGTCAACTGCCGCTTGCCGGCCTCTCAACAATTCTGGTGCGCTGCGTCGCAGCAGGTTCACGTGATGCCCGTGATATTTGGCCGTTTTGCGCCACTCGTGCAGATGCTCGGCAATCGGCTCGTCCTGGGCCTGAGCCAGCCGCTTGCGAAACTGCCGGTAATTTGCCGTCAGCCCGTCGCCCAGGATGTCAAAGCCCCGCCCATCGAATGACCAATCATCGATCCTTCGTGCAGCCGCTGCAAAGATATAGCCAAATCTGGCGAACGGATCCTCGCTGCCCCCTCCTGGCTGCCGGGCCTGCTCGGCCAGCATGGCAGAAAGGGCCTCGGCTTGCGCTGGGCTGATCCGGGCATCGCCATGGCGGCGATCGAATGCCAGCACATGCGCGAAAGTTTCGACCATCACGGCTGCGTCGCGCGCTTGCGACAGCGAGGCGGCGGCCTTGCGGAACGCTCCATTTTCCTTGTCCGCACCCGCAAAGCGCGGGCCCACCAGCCGCACCAGCCCGCGCAACTTCTTGCAGATGCGCCGCAGGCTGTGGACGGTTTTGTCCGCCTCGTCGCGCGGTGCTGCGATCTTTCCGAGAGCCTTGTCGATCTGTTCGCTGGCAGTGGCGCGCACTTGCGCGTCGACGTTCTTGCGGTGCGTAAAGGCGAAAGTCATTGGCAAACCTGAACAAAGGACAAGAGTGCATCCCGATGGCAACACTAAGACCCAAACGCTGTCACAAACCAGTCCTGTTGCGCCAACAGGAAAAAGGCCGCCCTTCCGGACGGCCTTTTTTTCCATGATGGCGGCGTAGTCAGTGCTTCAGGGCATCGCGCACAGCATCTTTGGCTTCGCCGACTTTCTGCTGAACCTTGCCTTCAGCTTTGTCGAGCTTCCCTTCACTCTGAAGCTTTTCGTTGCCGGTCAGCCCGCCAGCGGCGTCCTTGAGAGAGCCCTTGACCTGCTTGCCGGCGCCGTCCATTTGATCTTTGTGCATGATATTCTCCTCTCATTGTCGTTGCAGTATCAACGGCACAGCGAGTCATGAGTTCCTTTGCCCTGTTCACGGTCCTGGCACCGCCACAGGGTGGTGTTGTTCAAACCGCTTGCTCTCTGCTAGGACCCCACCATGCCCGGTCCCATGCCCACCCTTGTTGATTACTTTCCTGCGCTCGACCCCTATCTGATCGTGCTTCATGTGGACGACGATATCCTCGTCCTCGACAAGCCCAGCGGCCTGCTCAGCGTTCCGGGGAAGGATCCGTCCCTTTGGGATTGCCTTGAATACCGCGCCCGCCAGCAGTGGCCCACCGCCGGCATGTGCCATCGGCTCGACAAGGATACTTCAGGCGTTCTGGTGATGGCGCTCAACAAGCGCGCCCACGGCCGCATCGGCTCGCAATTCGAGCACCGCAAGACCACCAAGGCCTATATCGCGCGCGTTGCCGGCATCATCGAAGAGGACACTGGCCTCATCGATCTACCCCTCGCCACCGATTGGGAAAACAAGCCTCGCCAGCGCGTCGACCATGAAAACGGCCGCCCCTCGCAAACCGAATGGACAGTGCTGGAGCGCGAAGCCGACGCCACTCGCGTGCGTCTGCACCCCCTTACCGGCCGTACCCACCAGTTGCGAGTGCACATGAAGGCAATCGGCCATGTGATTCTGGGGGATGCCTTTTATGCCGATCCCGCAGCCTTCGCCGCCGCCGACCGCCTCCAGCTGCACGCCGCAGAACTAGGCTTCACGCACCCTACTACCGGTGAGTTCCAGACCTTCGTCGCACCAACGCCCTTCTGAGCTTCACGAAAGCGCACCACCCCGATGTCATCCCGGGCCTTGAGCCGGATCCATCCTGAGATTTGCCTGAGAACGCGATCGGTCCAATCGACCTGCCGGCCGTCGTGGTCGAGACGGATGCGCCGCGATGCTACCGGGATGGTGGTTCCCCTGCCGGCAATGACCCTGAGCGTGCTCCCCTCAAAAGAGAGCCGCCCTAGGCCTCGCCCAGATAGCCCACCTCGATACGCTGAAACAAATGTCCGGGCTTCATCGTATCCAGCCAGCGCCGGAACGCCGCGACATCCTCGAACCCTGCCCGCCGCGCCTCCGCTTCGGTCACATCATCGGGGCTCATGTCGTCGATTGCCTTGATGGCGAGAACGCCGACCTTGGTCTTGAGCGTCCCACCCGCCCTTACGGTGGGCTTGCTCCAGCGCCGGAAGACGAGATCAACCTCGCCCGCCTTGATCTGCTCCAGCAGATCCCGCTTGAGCAGCATCAGCCGATCACTCCGGTGGCCAGCATTTCCACCTTCAGCCCGTCGGCCAGAAGCCCTGCGATCACGGTGGCGCGGACCGGATAGGGTGCGCTGAAATACTCACGGTAAACCGCGTTCATGCCGGCGGCATCGGCCTTGTCAGTCAAAAAGATCTGGACCTGCGTGATATTGGCCATGGTGCCGCCGGCCGCCGTGATTGCCCGCTTGAGGTTCTCCAGCGTCCGCCGCGTCTGCACGCCGATATCGCCGTGCACGATCTCGCCCGTCGCCGGGTCCTCGGCTATGGCCACCAGCCACACCTGTTGCCCCGCTTTGACGCAATCACTCACCGGCGAATTTGAGGGCGCCATGCCAACATCGATCTTTTCGATCATCTGCTTACCTAAAAACTGGTGCGGGCGGCGGGACTCGAACCCGCACGGGAATACTCCCTCCGGATTTTAAGTCCGGTGTGTCTACCATTCCACCACGCCCGCGATCGCGATCAGTCCGTGCCGCCCGAAATTGGCGCTGCATAGGCAACGTCCAAATCCCAGGGAAAGAAAATCCACGTGTCCTGGCTGACCTCGGTGATAAACGTGTCCACCATCTCGCGCCCCTTGGGCTTGGCGTAGACCGTAGCGAAATGCGCCCCGGGCAGCATTTCGCGCACCACGCGGGCGGTCGAGCCGGTATCCACCAGATCATCCACGATCAGCACTTTTGCCCCATTGCGGGCGAGATCGAGCACCGGCGCGCTGATTTCCTTCAGGACCTTGATGCCACCTTTGTTCTGATGGTCATAGCTTTTGACCGAAACCGTTTCCACGGTCCGGATATTGAGCTCGCGCGCCACGATGGCCGCCGGCACCAGCCCACCACGTGCAATGGCAACCACCGCATCGAACGGGCCAAGGCTCGCCAGCCGCCAGGCAAGCGCCCGGCTGTCGCGGTGGAACTGGTCCCAGGATACCGGAAACGACTTTTCATTCGGATTACTCAAATCATGTCTCTCCTGGCAACAGCAGCACATCGGCAGCGTCAAACCGCAAGGCGCCTGCTTAGCAAAGCTGAACCCTTCCGCCAATCATTGTTCTGGTGGCAAAACGCCTGCCTTGGCATGGGCAGCCGCTACCATGGCGCGAACCTTGTCCGCCGCTTCTTCCAGCCGCACCGGGTCCGACGAGCGCAAGACCAGTTCGGTCATGACCCGGTCCTTGCCCATCTGGGGATAGCTACCCATCTTGACGTCTGGATATTGCGCCTGCAGCTCGCCTAATGGCCCGCCCACGGTTCCTTCCCCCACCGCGGCCCTCACCGTTACCGATTGAACCTTCTTGCCGCCCTTGAGCGTTGGCGCCAGCGCCTCCAGCATGGCCCGCATGATGATCGGCACGCCAGCCATCACATGCACATTGCCGATCCTGAAGCCGGGCGCAGCGCTCACCGAGTTGACGATCAGATCGGCGCCTTCGGGAATACGGGCCATCCGCAAGCGAGCCTCGTTCACCTCGGTGCCGGTTTCCTTCCAGCGCGACTCGAGCATGGCACGCGCTTGCGGATTGATCGGCAAGCCCACTCCGAACGCCTTTGCCACCGCATCGGCCGTGATGTCGTCGTGCGTGGGGCCGATGCCGCCTGTCGTGAACACATAGGTGTACCGTTCGCGCAAGGCGTTCACCGCCATGACAATGTCGTCGGTTTCATCGCTGACCACCCGCACCTCCTTGAGGTCGATCCCCAGATCGGTACAAAACTCGGCAGTGGCGCCGATATTGACATCCTTGGTTCGTCCCGAAAGAATTTCGTCGCCGATGACGAGGAGGGCGGCTGTAACGCTTTCTGGGCGGGACATATATGGCTTCCATAGGTCTTGCTGTTTGCCAGCAATGCCTGTGTGCGATACTGCCGTCAAGCGAGCGTGTTCGCCTTCCCATATGCACGCCGAGTATCTAATTTCATCGCACCACTCCGGAGTTCGTGATGATCACCTTTGTCGATGCCCCCGCAAAAGCCCGCCGCACCGCCGGGGTGATTCCACTGCACGGCGCCGAGGGTTTCGAAGGCATGCGCAAGGCCGGTGCCTTGACCGCCCAGGCGCTTGATATCCTGACCGAGTTTGTCGAACCTGGTGTGCCCACCGCAACTTTGGACAAAGTGGCCTATGAGTTCGCCCGGGATCACGGCGCCGTCCCCGCGACGATATTTTACAAAGGCTACCGGCACTCGGTCTGCACCTCCATCAACCACGTCGTATGTCATGGCATTCCCGATGTGCGCCCGCTGCGTGAAGGCGACATCGTCAATATCGACCTGACTTTGGTGGTTGATGGCTGGCACGGCGATTCCAGCCGCATGTATCCCGTGGGTGAAATCTCGCGCAAGGCCGAGCGGCTGATCGAAGTGACCTATGAGAGCCTGCAAGCGGGTATCGACGCCGCCAAGCCCGGCAACACCACGGGCGATATCGGTGCAGCGATCCAGGCACTGGCCGAGGCCGAACGGATGAGTGTGGTCCGCGACTTCGTCGGTCATGGCCTTGGCAAGCTCTTTCACGACGAGCCCAACATCCTGCATTTCGGTACACCCGGAAGCGGTGTGCCGCTCAAGCCCGGCATGATTTTCACCATCGAACCGATGATCAATCTGGGCCGTCCCCACGTCAAAATTCTTTCCGACGGCTGGACTGCCGTGACCCGCGATCGCACGCTGTCCTCCCAATGCGAACACTCCATCGGCATCACCGAAACGGGGTGCGAGGTTTTCACCCTCTCTCCTGCCAACATCTTCAATCCGCTCGCTGCCCGAGCCGCATGATGATGGCCGACAAGCAATTCCGGGAAGCTCCCTTTGTGGTGGATGCCCCCGCCCCCGAAAGCGAGCAGCCCCCGATTGTCTACGAGGTCCCTGCGGACCAACCGTCCGTCGCTCAGTCCGATCACGCCGGCCACCGCGAACGGGTGCGTGAGAGATTCCTCAAGGTGGGCGGCGAAGCGTTCGAGGACTACGAACTCCTTGAAATGCTCCTCCACATCGTGATCCCGCAAAAGGACACCAAGCCGCTCGCCAAGGCATTGCTGCGCGAGTTTGGCTCGTTTTCAGGCGTGTTCTCCGCCAGCCAGTCCCGGCTTGCGGCGATCAAGGGACTGGGTCCCAAAACCGTTACTTCGCTCAAGATCATCCAGGCCACCGCCGCCCGCTTCGCACGCGATGGCATAAGCCAGGAAAAGCCGATCCTCTCCTCCTGGACACAGCTTATTGATTACTGCCGCATCCAGATGGCCTTTGAGCCCATCGAGCAGTTGCGCATCCTGTTCCTGGACAAAAAGAACCGCCTCATCGCCGACGAGGTGCAGCAGACCGGCACGGTCGACCACACACCTGTCTATCCGCGCGAGGTGATAAAGCGGGCGCTCGAACTGGGCGCCACTGCTATAATTCTGGTGCACAACCATCCATCGGGCGACCCCTCCCCATCTTCGGCCGACGTGCGCGTGACGCGCGAGATCGCCGATGTGGCCAAGCCCCTGGGCATCACGTTGCACGACCATCTGATCGTCGGAAAATCCGGCCACGCCTCGCTGCGCAGCCTCAAGCTCCTCTAGCGCGCGTCAGCCGAAGTTCGCCAGAACCGGAAAGGTTTCGAGAAACCAGTACGACAGGCGGGTGAAGTTACCGGTGAGAAACAGCACTCCGGTGACGACCAGCAAGCCGCCCATTACCCGCTCGACCGTGTGCAGATGCCGCTTGAAGCCGTGGAAAAACGCCATGAACGGCCCCACCGCAATACCGGCCAGGAAGAACGGCACGCCTAGACCCAGCGAATACAATGCCAGCAGCGACGCTCCCTCGGTCGCCGAGTTCTTGCTGGCGGCAACCGACAAAATCGCTGCCAGCACTGGGCCGATACAGGGCGTCCAGCCAATGGCGAAGGCCAATCCCAGCAAAAAGCCGCCCAGCGGTCCGCTTGCGATTCCCGGTCCCTGATGGCGGGCCTGCCGGTCCAGCAGACCGATACGGTAAACCCCGATGAAATGCAGACCCATGGCAATGATCAGGATACCCGCAACCGGCGTCAACACGGGCAGCGCCTGCCGGAACGCCTGACCGAACGCTGTCGCGGTTGCGCCCAGCGTTATGAACACCGCGGCAAAGCCGAGAATGAAAAACAGCGACGTAAACGCCACGCGCCGCTGTAGGGCACCCGCTGTTGTGCCTTCATCGCGCAGCTGATCAAAGCTCGCTCCGCTCATGTAAGTCAGATAAGGCGGCACCAGCGGTAGCACGCAGGGCGAGAGAAAACTCAGCACCCCTGCCCCGAACACCAATAGCAACGAGAATTCCAAGAGGCCGACGCTCCTTTTTGCTCCGCTGTTCTAGCGCGTCACGCCCACAAAGCAACGCGCACCCTGTCGCATCATCGCTTCGTGACCCGCTTTACGCCTCGGTTCACACCATCCCCGATGTCACCCCGCCCTTGTCTCCACCTGCCTGCAGAGTTAAGGCTGCACCAGCCATCACCGAGGTTATGATGACCAGCCGCCCCATCCGCATCGCCCCCTCGATTCTTTCCGCTGACTTTTCCCGTCTCGGCGACGAGATCACCGCCATCGATGCGGCCGGGGCCGACTATATCCATGTGGACGTCATGGACGGCCACTTCGTGCCCAATATCAGCTTCGGCCCGCTGGTCATGGCCTCGGTGCGCAAGTTCACCACAAAGCCGTTCGATGTGCACCTGATGATCGCTCCTGTCGATCGGTACATCTCGGCCTTTGCCAAGGCGGGTGCCGATATCATCACCGTCCACGCCGAAGCCGGTCCGCACCTGCACCGCACCCTTCAGGCAATTCGCGCCGAAGGCAAGAAAGTCGGCGTTGCCCTCAACCCGGCAACCCCGGTATCGGTGCTCGAAGACGTCATCGGCGACATCGACCTGCTGCTGGTGATGTCGGTCAATCCGGGTTTTGGTGGCCAGGGCTTCATCCCCCGCACTCTCGCCAAGCTGCGCCAGGCTGCTGCGCTGATTGGCAGTCGTCCCATCGACCTTGAAGTGGATGGCGGCGTTACCGCGGAAAACGCGCGCGACATCGCCGCTGCCGGAGCCAATGTGTTGGTCGCGGGCTCATCCGTTTACGGCGGCAACGACCCCGCCACCTATGCCGGCCGCATCAACGCCATTCGCACCGCCGCGAGCACCCGCTTCGCTTGAATCGACTAGTTAACTGGAAAGCCTAAATCTATGATTCCGCGCTACTCTCGCCCTGAAATGGTTTCCATCTGGTCGGCCGAGACCCGCTTCGCCATCTGGTTCGAAATCGAGGCACACGCCACGACGAGGCTGGCCGAACTCGGCGTCGTCCCCAGGGAAGCCGCCCAGAACATCTGGGACGTGATGAACAGGCGCAAGGCTGAACACGGCAGCTACGCTTTCGATGTGGCGCGCATCGACGAGATCGAGCGCACCACCAAGCATGACGTTATTGCCTTCCTGACGCACCTGTCAGAGATCGTGGGCCCCGATGCCCGCTTCGTGCACCAGGGCATGACCTCGTCCGACATTTTGGACACCACGCTGTCAGTGCAACTCGCCCGCGCCGCCGATCTGCTGATCGCAGACACCGATGCTCTGCTCGAAGCCCTCAAGCGCCGCGCCTACGAACACAAGGACACCATCCCCATCGGCCGCTCGCATGGCCTCCATGCCGAGCCGACCACCTTTGGCGTCAAGCTCGCCGAAGCCCATGCCGAATTTACCCGCAACCGGGCGCGCCTCGCCGCCGCACGGGCGGAAATCGCCACCGCTGCCATCTCTGGCGCCATCGGCTCGTTCGCCAATATCGATCCGCAGGTCGAGGAATACGTCGCCGAAAAGCTCGGCCTCGCCATCGAGCCGGTTTCCACCCAGGTGATCCCGCGTGACCGCCACGCCATGTTCTTCGCCACGCTGGGCGTTGTCGCCTCGTCCATCGAGCGCGTCGCCGTCGAAATCCGCCACCTGCAGCGCACCGAGGTCCTTGAGGCGGAGGAGTTCTTCTCGCCCGGCCAGAAGGGCAGCTCGGCCATGCCGCACAAGCGCAATCCGGTGCTGACTGAAAATCTCACCGGCCTGGCTCGCCTCGTGCGCGGCATGGTTGTTCCGGCCTTGGAAAACGTTGCGCTTTGGCACGAGCGGGACATTTCCCACTCGTCGGTCGAACGCATGATCGGGCCCGACGCCACCATCACCCTCGACTTCGCCCTAGCCCGCCTCACCGGCGTCATCGACAAGCTCGTGGTCTACCCCCAAAACATGCGCCGCAATCTGGACCTGCTTGGTGGCCTGCATAATTCCCAGCGCGTACTGCTGGCGCTGACCCAGGCGGGGTATTCCCGCGAGGACAGCTACGCCGCCGTTCAGCGCAACGCCATGAAGGTGTGGGAAATGCAGGGCGACCGTGCCGGCCAGTTTGCCGCCAACCTCAAGGCCGATCCTCTGGTCACCCTGTCCGATGAGCAGATCGACGCCATGTTCGACGACGCTTACCACCTCAAGCACGTTGATACCATTTTTGCCCGGGTCTTTGGGAACGCGGCATGAAACTGGCGGAATGCGACATTCTGATCCTGCCCGGGCTGGGGGGATTACGTCCGGGCCATTGGCAGGTTCGTTGGGCCGAGCGGATGAGCAACGCCGCCATTGTCGAGCAGGCGGACTGGCTGGAACCGGATCTGGACGATTGGGCCGCCACCATCGAGCAGGCGGCCCGGCTGACCAGCCGGCCTGCCGTGCTGGTCGCCCACTCGCTCTCTATCATCGCTGTAGCGCACGCCGGTGCTCGCCTGCCCGCCAATGTGCGGGGCGCTTTCCTGGTTGCGCCGCTCGATACCGAACTGAGCCCGGCCGCGCCCGAGGAAACCCACGGCTTCCGTCCTATCCCGCGCCATCCGCTACCGTTTCCATCCATGCTGGTGGCTTCAAGCAACGACCCGCTCTGCACCCTGGAGCGCGCGGTTGAATTTGCCACCTGCTGGGGGTCCGATTTTCACCAGGCCGGGGATGCGGGACACATCGACACCCAGTCCGGCCACGGCCCCTGGCCCGAGGGACTGCTGATGTTTACCCGGCTGATGCAGCGGCTCACTGCATAAAAAAAAGCGCCGGTCCAAACCGGCGCCTTGCTCAATCGGTCAAGCCAGGGCTCAGCCCTCGGCGGCAATCTGCTCATTTGCTGTCAGCTTCAGTTGCTGCATTTTCTGGCGAACCTGCTCATCACTGATGTTCAAGCCCTTGGCCTTGAGATCGCTCGAAACCTTGCGGAACACGTCCTCGTCACCGGCTTCCTCGAAATCGGCTGCAACGACTTCTGCCGCATAGGCCTTGGCGTCTTCGCCGGTCAGGCTCATCAGTTCGGCGGCCCAGATGCCCATCAGCTTGTTGCGGCGCGCCTCGGCCTTGAACTTCTTTTCAGCATCAAAGGCAAACTTTGCCTCCTGGCCCTTCTGGCGATCCTCGAACTGGCTCATGCAACTCTCCCCGCTGTGCGTTTGTAGTGTTCAAGACCACATAGGCGGTTCACCATGCCAAATCAACGTTCCCGCTTCGCCTGCGACTTTATGGATTGGGTGCGCGGCCCTGTTAACAGGCCGGAGTCGAAAGAGCTTGCCTTTTCGCCCCGTTCTGGCGCATGAAGCGGCCAAATCTCCCTCCTCCTATCAGTCCGGATTCCCAATGAACCGTCGACGTAAAATTTACGAGGGCAAGGCCAAGATCCTTTTTGAAGGTCCTGAGCCGGGCACTCTGGTTCAGTATTTCAAGGACGACACCACTGCCGGTGACGGCACTCGCCACGAAATCATCGACGGCAAGGGCGTGCTGAACAACCGCATCTCCGAGTTCGTTTTCACCAAGCTCAACGGGCTGGGCATCCCGACTCACTTCATCCGCCGCATCAACATGCGCGAGCAGTTGATCAAGGAAGTGGAGATCATTCCGCTCGAGATCATCGTGCGCAATTTTGCCGCTGGCTCGCTGGTCAAGCGTTTGGGCCTTGAGCCAGGCACGCAATTGCCCCGCTCCCTCATCGAGTTCTGCTACAAGGACGATGCCCTGCATGACCCCATGGTCAGCGAGGAGCACATCACCGCCTTTGGTTGGGCTACCCCTGCCGAACTCGACGACATCATGAGTCTGGCGATCCGCGTCAACGACTTCCTGACCGGCCTGTTCATGGGTGTCGGCATTCAGCTCGTTGATTTCAAGATCGAGTGCGGCCGGCTCTATGAAGGCGATCTGATGCGGATCGTTCTCGCGGACGAAATCTCTCCTGACAGTTGCCGGTTATGGGACGTCAAGACCCGTACCAAGATGGACAAGGATCGTTTTCGCGAAAATCTGGGCGGCTTGATCGAGAATTACCGTGAGGTTGCTCAACGGCTCGGTATTCTCGTGGAAACCGAGAATGCGCTCACCACCGGCCCCCGCCTTGTCCAATAAGCATTCAGCGGAGCTGCAGATGAAGGCGCGCGTTACTGTAACCCTCAAGGCCGGCGTGCTTGATCCTCAGGGACAAGCAATCGAAGGTTCGCTCAAGGGCCTTGGTTTTCCCCAGGTGGCCAGTGTTCGTCAGGGTAAGGTTTTCGATATCGTTGTTGATGGAACCGACGAGGAATCTGCTCGTTCACACCTCACCAGCATGTGCGAAAAGCTGCTGGCGAATACCGTGATTGAAAACTACGCGATCGAAATCGCAAATTAACATCTGCCGACCATAACTAATTTCGCGCCAGTAAGCGGCGCAGGACCATACCGCCATGCTCAAGACCGTATCACTTTCCGTCATGTTCTTTGCCACCCTGGGCCTGCTTTTCGCGGCTTATGCGTCTGTGCCGGTCTGAAACCGGCCGGCCTGGCTTTCGGCGCGGCCAATGGCGCCTGAGGGCCTTTGGCCCTGAACTGTTCTATTTTGGCGAAAAGCTTACCAGTTAAGTATTTGTCTTAAGCGTACGGGCAAGTTGTTGTCTGCTGCGCAACCACATACCGCTATTGTTGCCCACAACTGGCGGAGCGTGGCACATGGTGGTCAATACACGACGGCTCGACTGGGTGGACATGGCCAAGGGCCTTTCCATCTTCCTTGTGGTGATGATGTACGCTGCATCCAGTGTCGGCGAAGACACTGGCGGTGTCGGTGCCCTGCACTGGGTCATTGCGTTTGCCACTCCATTCCGCATGCCGGAATTTTTTCTCATATCCGGACTGTTTCTGGCGCAGGTGATTGATCGGCCATGGCGCGCTTTCGCCGATCGGCGCCTGGTGCATTACCTGTACTTCTACGGGCTCTGGGCGCTGATCCACATCATCTTCAAAGTGGGTCTGGTGTCGACCAATCCCGTGGGCGCCGCCGAACAGATCGTCTGGGCTGTTATCCAGCCCTATGGCGTTCTGTGGTTCATCTACCTGCTGGCTGCGGTCAGCGCCGCCACCAAACTGCTGCACGACCTGAAAGCGCCCGTCTGGGCGGTATTTGGCGCAGGCGCCCTTCTGCAGATGTCGGCCGTGAGCACCGGCAGCTACCTGGTCGATCAATTCTGCGCTTACTTCATCTTCTTTTATGCCGGCTATATCCTTGCCCCGCTCCTGTTCCGGCTGGCTGACTGGGCCCAGTATCATGTCCCCCTGGCGCTGCTCGGCTTGCTGGCGTGGGCTGGCATCAACGCAGCGCTGGTGTTCTCGCCCGGGTTTGCCATGCACCCGGTTCACCCGGTCATGGGCCTGGCAGGTCTGCCCGGCGTTTACCTGCTCCTGGCCCTTGTGGGTGCGGCGGCCCTTTGCGTTATTGCCGCCCTGCTCACCCGGCTTGCGTTCATGAATTGGCTGCGCTGGCTGGGCGCCCGATCCCTCATCATCTACGTCGCTTTTGTTCTGCCGATGGGCGTCGCCCGGACCGTGCTGATCAAGTTGGGCTTCGATGAGCCAACGCTGCTCACGCTGGCGACGATGGCGGTCGCCATCATTGCGCCGCTGATTCTTTACTGGCTGGTGCACCGTCTCAACCTTGGTCACTTCCTGTTCGAGCGTCCGGCCTGGGCATACCTGCCGGGCACCAGGGGCACCCGGCAGGCCGCTGCTGCAGTTCCGGCCGAGTAAGGTCCTCTTCAGGGAACCCATAAAGAGTCCCTTGCCTTTTTTCTCCAGACCCACCAAAAGGTCCTCGCAATCCCCCACATAGCGAGGACCAGCCGATGAAATCCGCTGTCATCGTCTTCCCCGGACTTAATCGCGACCGCGACATGATCGCGGCATTGACCAAAGTTTCCGGCACCACTCCCGCCATCGTCTGGCATCAGGACACCGAACTGCCCCAGGTCGACCTGATTGTTATCCCCGGCGGCTTCTCCTACGGCGACTATCTGCGCTGCGGCGCCATTGCCGCCCGGTCCCCGATCATGGACCGGTTGCGTGAGCGCGCCGAACAAGGCGTCAAGGTTCTGGGCGTCTGCAACGGGTTCCAGATCCTGCTCGAAGCGGGCCTGCTCCCAGGCGCACTGATGCGCAATCAGTCGCTCAAATTCGTGTGCCGCGAAGTCAAGCTCGAAGTGTGCAACGCCGACACCGCCTTCACGCGGGGCTACTCGCAAGGGCAGATCATCCGCTGCCCTGTCGCGCATCATGATGGCAACTATTTCGCCGACAGTGAGACCCTTGAGCGAATGGAAGGTGATGGACTGATCGCCTTCCGCTACGCCCAGGGCACTAACCCCAATGGCTCCCTGAACAATATTGCCGGCATTCTCAACGCGCGCAAAAATGTCCTGGGCCTCATGCCACATCCGGAAAATCTGATCGAAGCCGCTCATGGCGGCGATGATGGAAGGGCCTTGTTCTCCGGGCTTCTAGGCCAGGCTGCCTGATGCGGCGGGTGCCGGTCAATCCGCGACAGCTCTTGACCTGGCTGGGCCTTTTCGCGGGTTGCGCCGGGCTGATCCTGCAGTTCATCCTGTCCATGCAGGCCTATCTCGCCAACGGCCGCGACATTCCGGGCGCATTGGGCACGTTCTTTACCTTCTACACGATCCTGACCAATATCGTGCTGGTCATGATCTATCTGTCCGAACTGCTCCCTACCCGGCGGCTTGATCTGTTCCGCCATCCGGTGACTCGCGGCTCAATGGTCGCCTGCACCGCGCTGGTTGGTATCTATGTCTTTCTGGTGCTCCGGCACCTGACCGCTTTTACCGGCCTGTTCGATGTGGCCGACAAGGTACTGCATTACGTTTCTCCATCGATTTACCTGCTCTGGTGGGCGGCGGCACAACGCCATGGCCAGCTGCACTGGCGGCATCTGCCGCTCATGCTGGCCCCCACATTCATCTACTTTGTTTACGTGATGGCTCGGGGATTGTGGGTGAACGAGTACCCCTACCCTTTCATGAACATGGCAGAGCGTGGCTACGCCGAAGTGTTGCTCGGCGCTCTTTACATGAGTATCGCCCTGGCCCTATTGGCCGGTGTTGCCGTCGTGGCGGACCGCCTGTTCGCGCAAAACTGGAACAGCGTTCATGACTGAGCACCGCATGAATGTTGCAATCGTCATTTTCCCCGATGTCGAGGAACTCGACTTTGTCGGCCCCTGGGAAGTGTTCACCACGGCAAAGGCCATCGGCGCTCCGCTGCATGGGTTTACCGTGGGCTGGCCTGCCCCCTCCGTCACCTGCGCCAAAGGGCTCAAGGTCACTGCAGACTACGCGTTTGCGGAAGCGCCGCATGCCGACGTCGTGCTCGTCCCCGGCGGCCGGGGCACTCGCGCTTTGGCTGAGGACGATGTGTTCAACGCTGCCCTGCGCAGCTATCTGGCTGCCGCCACCTGGCGCACCTCGGTCTGCACCGGCGCTGCCCTGCTGGCCCGGGCGGGTTTCCTCCAGGGGCGACGCGCCACAACCAATCGCAGCGCCCTTGATTTCCTGCGCGCACACGCCCCTCAAACCTACATTGTGGACGAGCGCTACGTGCATGACGGCAGCGTCGTGACCAGTGCCGGTGTTTCGGCGGGTATCGACATGTCGCTCTGGCTCGTCGGACACCTGTTCGGTCAGGACATCGCCCGCGCCACCCAGTCCCAAATGGAATACTTTCCAGAGCCTCCCTACGGAAAAGCCTCTTGATGACGTACCAGAATGACATCGAAATCACGCCGAAGCTTGTTGCGGACCATGGCCTCAAGCCTGACGAGTTCGACAAGATCGTAGCCCTGATCGGTCGGCAGCCGACCTATACCGAGCTTGGTATTTTCTCGGCGATGTGGAACGAGCATTGCTCCTACAAATCCTCCAAAAAATGGCTCAAGACCCTGCCAACAACTGGTCCGCGTGTCATTCAGGGGCCCGGCGAGAATGCCGGTGTCGTTGATATCGGAGATGGCCAGGCGATCGTTTTCAAGATGGAGTCGCACAACCATCCGTCCTTCATCGAGCCTTATCAGGGCGCCGCGACGGGGATGGGTGGCATATTGCGGGACGTTTTCACCATGGGTGCCCGTCCGGTTGCCGCAATGAATGCGCTGCGCTTCGGCGCGCCGGACCACGATAAAACCCGCCACCTTGTCTCGGGCGTGGTGGCCGGCGTCGGCGGTTACGCCAATGCCTTTGGCGTGCCCACCGTGGGTGGCGAGGTGGAGTTCGACGAGCGCTACAATGGCAATATCCTGGTCAACGCCTTCGCGGCTGGCCTCGCCGATACGGACAAGATTTTTTATTCCAAGGCTGAGGGCGTCGGCCTGCCCGTCGTTTATCTTGGCGCCAAAACCGGCCGTGATGGCGTGGGCGGCGCCACCATGGCCTCTGCCGAATTCGGCGACGATATCGAGGAAAAGCGCCCCACCGTACAAGTGGGCGATCCGTTCACGGAAAAGCGCCTGCTGGAAGCTTGCCTTGAACTCATGGCCACCGGGGCTGTCATTGCCATTCAGGACATGGGCGCGGCGGGCCTGACTTGCTCTGCGGTCGAAATGGGCGCCAAGGGCGATCTGGGCATTGAGCTCGACCTCGACAAGGTGCCCGTGCGCGAAACGGAAATGACGCCCTATGAGATGATGCTCTCGGAAAGCCAGGAGCGCATGCTCATGGTGCTGCATCCGGAAAAGGAAGCCGAAGCCCGGGCCGTCTTCGAAAAATGGGAACTCGATTTCGCAACCGTCGGCTACACCACTGACGATCTGCGCTTCCGCGTAAAATGGCGGGGCGAGGAAGTGGCCAACCTGCCCATCAAGGAACTCGGCGACGAAGCCCCCGAATATGACCGTCCCTGGACGCCATCGGTGCCTGCACCGGCCCTTGCCGAGGGCGACGTGCCGCAGATGGACGTTGCCGACGCCCTGCTCAAACTGATGGGCAGCCACCAGATTGCCTCGCGCCGCTGGGTCTACGAGCAATACGACACATATATCCAGGGCAATTCCATGCAACGGCCTGGCGGCGATGCGGGGGTCATCCGCGTCGAGGGGCATCCCACCAAGGGCCTTGCTTTCACCTCCGATGTTAATCCGCGCTATTGCGAGGCAGACCCCTATGAAGGTGGCAAGCAGGCGGTGGCCGAAGCCTGGCGCAACCTGACGGCAACCGGTGCCGAGCCCCTGGCAGCAACGGACAATCTCAATTTCGGTAATCCGGAACGTCCAGAGATCATGAGCCAATTGGTGCACGCCATCAAAGGCATCGGGGAAGCCTGCCGCGCCCTCGACTTTCCCATCGTGTCGGGCAATGTCAGCCTTTACAACGAGACCAATGGCCGGGGCATATTGCCCACGCCAACCATTGGCGCCGTTGGCTTGTTGCCGGACTGGACCAAGATGGCCCAGATCGGTTTTGCAGCTGGCGACCAGGCGATTTTGCTGGTCGGTGCACCGCCCCGGCGCGGCACCCATCTGGGCCAGTCCATCTACCTGCGGGATCTGTTCGGACGCCGCGACGGCTCCGCGCCCCCTGTTGATCTGGCTCACGAGCGCCGCACCGGCGACTTCGTGCGCAAGCTGATCAACGAGGGCACGGCTACTGCCGTACACGATCTGTCCGACGGGGGCCTTGCTGTTTGCCTCGCGGAAATGGCAATCGCCTCGGGTATTGGCGCCCGGATCGTTGACCTGAACGAACAAGATCCCGTCCTGCAAGATTTTGGCGAGGATCAGGGTCGCTACGTGGTCACGATAAATCTTGATCCCCAAGGCGACGACATCCTGAACCTGTGGAACGAGGCCGAGAGCCTTGGCATTTTCGCGCCTTGGATCGGGACAACAGGCGGCAGCGATCTTGTTCTGGGAGCTGCCCGTCCTTTGGCAGTGTCTGCTCTCAAGGCAGCCCATGAGAATTGGTTTGCCCAGTACATGGAAGGTGCCGCAGCCTGATCTGTGCCATCTCGCCGGTCGATATTGAAGCGGCTCCCTCGGTGCCATATCTTGCAGGAGTCGGCGAACCCGCCGTGTATAAGCAGGAGTTGAGCCATGCCCATGGAAGCCAATGAAATCGAGCGTCGCATCCAGGCTGCGTTGCCTGATGCGACAATCGAAATCCGGGACTTGGCAGGCGATGGCGATCACTGGGCTGCCACGGTGATTTCCGAGCAGTTCCGGGGCAAATCGCGCGTCCAGCAGCACCAGCTGGTTTATGCGGCCTTGCAGGGCGATATGGGCGGCGCGCTACACGCCCTGGCATTGCAAACCGGCGTACCCGAGTAAGCCCATGTCGCTGCGAGACTCGCTTGACCTTATTCGCGCCGTCCGGCCCGATGCGGGTACTGCGGCTATCGAACACGAAATCATCGCCGAACGGGCATCGTCGCTAGGCGCGGCCGAACGCCGGGTCGTTACGGCGCTCGAAGCGCTTGCCGGCGCTGGTCCGGACCGGGCAACAGCACTCTCCGACGCGCGAAGGGTTGTCTGGGAATACTTCGTGCAGCGTGAACTGGTGGGCTTTCGCAAGCACACCGATGTGATCGCGGAGCTGAACATTCCACCCGAAGTCCTTGCCGGACTGGGCGCCATGCCGGTTCGATCCAAAAAATGAGCGCTGCTGCGTCAGGCAGCCGCTTTCCATGACTTATCGGCGCCTGCCGATGGTGATCTCGACATCGCCCCGGCGATGACCTATTTAACAGGCAAAGCAATCTGGCCCGATGGCCCGGATGACAAGAGGTTTTTCCATGACCGACATCAACGCATTCATCGATGACAAGGTGAAGAACAACGACATCTTCCTGTTCATGAAGGGGTCACCCGATTTTCCACAATGTGGTTTCTCGGGCCAGGTGGTCCAGATCCTGAACTATCTCGGCGTCGAATACAGCAGTGCCAACGTCCTCGAGAGTGCGGAACTGCGCGACGGCATCAAGGCATATGCCAACTGGCCGACCATTCCCCAGCTCTACGTCAAGGGTGAGTTCGTCGGCGGCGCCGACATCGTCCGCGAGATGTTCCAGGCCGGTGAGTTGCAGGCCCAGCTCGAGGCGGCGGGGATTCCTGTCAAGCAGTCGGCCTGATCGACCCTTCCCGTTTTCAAGCGCCGGATCGAAAGCTCCGGCGCTTTTTACTGCGCACTGAAATCGGCTGAAAGGCGCAGCTCGCGCAGGGGCCGGACACGGCGGGTGGCTTCTGCATAGGTTGGATGCGCCTTGTAGGCTGCCAGGGCGGCCGAGTCGGCGAACTCGGCATAGACCACCACGTCGACTTCGTTGGAAATCTGGTCGATCTTGCTGTTGCGGCTGACCTCGAAGTGCTGGCTGTGCGGAATGGTGCCCAGCAGGGACAGCCCTTCGCAGATGGCGTCGATATTGTCGCCGGCCTTGGCCGTGAAAAAAACGATATGGCGGATCACATGAACAGTCCTTGTTCCTTCGGCACCTTGTCGATGTGATCACGGGCACCGTCAAGTCATCACCGGCATTGATGAAGGCCATTCCGCTTTGTTGCTTTGCGGCATCGTGGCGCACGGATAAAAGGTGGCAGCGTCATCCGGAGTCCGCCTCATGAACTCGTCCGCTCTCCGCCCCGCAGTGCCCCTGCTCGTGCTGATTATCGCAGGTTGCATCATTGCTGCCGTCGGCAACGGGGTGCGCACCAGTTTTGGCCTGTTTACCCTGCCCATGACGGCCGATCTGGGCTTGAGCCGCGAGGGCTGGGGCATGGCCATGGCCATCCAGAACCTGGCGTGGGGCATCGCGCAGCCATTCGCGGGTGCCTTTGCGGATCGGGTGGGCACGGGCCGCACCATAGCGGTCGGCGCAGCGATCTATGCCATTGGCGTGCTGGGCATGGCGTTTTCACCAACCGCCGGGCTGCTCACCGTCACCGCAGGCGTCGTGACCGGCGTCGGCATTGCCATCTGCTCGTTCAGCGTCGTCATGGCAGCCTTTGGCCGTTCGGTTCCTGCTGAAAAGCGGTCGTTGATCTTTGGCGTGGCCACGGCGGCATCCTCGTTTGGGCAGTTCGCCTTTGCGCCCATCAGCCAAGGCTTTATCAACGCCTTCGGCTGGCAATCGGCACTGCTTTACCTGGCCATGGCGCTGCTGCTGATTATTCCGCTCAGCTATGCCTTGCGCGGCCGCACCGAGAACACCAGCGGCCATGCCGACCTGCCCTTCATGGAGGCACTGGCCAAGGCGTGGGGCCACGGCTCGTATAGATTGCTGGTTATCGGCTTTTTCGTGTGCGGATTCCACCTGGCTTTCATCAACGTCCATATGCCGGCCTATCTTGTGCAGTGCGGACTTTCGCCCGAAGTCGGCAGTTGGACCATTGCGGTGATCGGCCTGTTCAACATCATGGGTTCTCTGCTGGCGGGCTACCTGGGCGGCCGCTTGCCCAAGCAGATGCTGCTGGCGACCATCTACTTCCTGCGGGCAATCGCCATCGGGCTGTTCCTGCTGATCCCCGTCAGCGAAGTCACGGCATACGCTTTCGCCGCTTCCATGGGCCTGCTCTGGCTCTCCACCGTGCCGCTCACTGCTGGTCTGGTTTCCATGTTTTTCGGCGCCCGCTACATGGGCATGCTTTACGGCGTGGCGTTCCTGAGCCATCAGATCGGCTCGTTCGTCGGGGTCTGGCTGGGCGGTTATGTGTATGACCAGACAGGCTCCTACAGCCTGGTCTGGTACCTGGGTATTCTGCTCGGCCTGGGTTCGGCAGCACTGCACCTGCCGATCAATGAGCGCAGCGCCCCTGCATTCTCGTTCAAACCGGCCTGATCGGAACAATCCGCCCCCTCCATCGTTTGGCACCGATAGAACCTTGCCAAAAGGTGGCGCCGGGTTCATGGTTTGCCACGATATATTGGCGCCCTCCCTGCGGCGACGGCTTTTCCTAGATCACCCATGTCCGATCATTTTACGCGCATTCTTTCGCGCCCCGAATTCATTGCCCTTATGGCGGCAATGATGGCGCTCAATGCGCTTGCCATCGACGTCATGTTGCCCGCCCTGCCCTATATGGGCGAAGCGCTCGGCGTGTCCGAGGAAAACGAACGCCAGTTCGTTATTTCGGCCTATATGCTCGGTTTCGGCTTGGCCCAGATTGCTTTTGGCCCATTGTCCGATCGGTTCGGCCGCCGCGCGCCCCTGCTGATCGGCATCGTTGTCTATATCGTCGCGGCTATTGCTGCAGCGTTCTCTCCCTCGTTTGCCGTTTTGCTCGCCTTGCGCTTCACCCAGGGGCTTGGCGCTGCCGGAACCCGCGTGATCGCAACATCAATGGTCCGCGATCTGTATTCGGGACGGGCCATGGCCGAGGTCATGTCGCTGACCTTCATGGTGTTCATGGCTATTCCCATCATTGCTCCCGGCATCGGGCAGATTCTCCTGCTCACCGGTCCGTGGCAGTACATCTTCTTTTTCATGGGTGGTCTGGCCACGATCTTCGGGCTTTGGGGCTTTCTGCGCCTGCCCGAAACCCTGCCGCTGGCCAAGCGCCGCCCACTCACCTTCAGATCGGTGATCGACGGCTTTGTGATCGTGTGCACCAACCGTGCCGCCTTCTCCTATGGCCTGGCCGGCATGTTCCTGTTTGCCGCCCTGTTCGGCTTTATCAGTACGTCCCAGCAGATCTACGTGGATATCTATGGGCTCGGGGTGTATTTCCCCGTGGCTTTTGCCGTCATGGCGGCGCTCATGGCGGTGTCGTCCTTCATGAACTCACGGATCGTCGCGCGCTACGGCATGCGCCGGATTTCTCATTTCGCGCTGGTTGTTTATACCCTGGTCTCGGCCATCTGGCTGAGCTTGAGCATGGCGGGCTTTATGCCGCTGTGGCTGTTCTTTCCGCTGCTGGCCATTATCATGTTCATGTTCGGCTGGGCCGCATCCAACATGAATTCGCTCTCCATGGAGCCGCTGGGAGCGGTAGCGGGTACCGCCTCGTCGGTTTTCGGCTCCATCCAGACCGTAGGGGGCGCGCTGATCGGCAGCTTCATCGGCCAGCAGTTCGACGGCACGGTCGTCCCCGTCGCCATGGGCTATTTCGCCATGGGGACGCTGTCGATCATCTGCGTTCTGATTGCTGAAAAAGGCCGGCTGTTCGGCGTCGGCGAAGAATATGCCAAACCCACCGTGGGCCAGGCTGCTCAGTGATCCGGCTCAAGCTGGCGACGGGCTGCCTCGCTGGCGCTGCGATCGGCACAGACATGATCGGTGTCGCCCCACTCATGCGCCTGCCCGGGCGTTACGAAAAGTGCGCCCGCAATACCGGGCACAAAACATGGTCACGCGCGGCCTGACCCGCTGGCTCTGCGGCTAGAACGTAAACACCTCGCGCCGCAGCACCTCCCAGCTCTGCCGGTCGGCTGCCAGCAGCAGGCCACCATCCACGTGGTGCGGCTGGTAGGCTGATCCATCCATGCGTGCCGCATAGCCCCCCGCTTCCTGGCTGATCAAGACCCCAGCCAGATGGTCCCAGGGCATCAACTTGTTGTAGCTCAGGAATTGGGTGTGGCCCGACGCAAAGATACGATATTCGTGCCCGGCGCAGCGGAAATTGGACAGGAGCCGGACCTTGGACGTATTCTGCAAGATCTTTGGCCGTGTCTCGGCTGGCATGTAGGCGACCGACGCCGTCCCGACCATCTGTTCAAGCGGCAGCGGCTGGGCTACCTGCAGACGCACGGCCTCTCCGTTGGGCCGGCGCAGCCAGGCACCGGCGCCTTTTTCGGCCATGATCCAGTCATCGCCCATCGGGTCATAGATGATGCCCGCAACGGTCTCACCGCCCGAAACCACGGCCGCCATGCAGGCGAATAGCGGCATCCCCGCCGCGTAGTTTGCAGTCCCGTCGATCGGATCGACGACCACCGCCAGATCGGCACTGGCAAGCCGCCCGAGCAGGGCCGGGTCGGCGGCGACTGACTCCTCCCCGACAAACAGCGCGCCGGGCATCCACTGGGCAATGTGCTCCTTTATCACCTGTTCGGTTGCGATATCGGCTTCGGTCACCAGATCGATCGCTTCTGTCTTGGTGTGCACCATTGTGCTGTCCAGCCGGCGAAAGCGCGGCAGGGCCTCGGCCCGGGCAGCATCACGCAGGATATTGGCAAGCTCAATCGCATCAAAGGTCACGAGGCATTCCTCTTGCTGAACAGGGCATTGAAGTCGAACAGCTTGGGGTCAAGCATGTGACTGGCGTTGACGTTCCCCAGAGCGCGGATCATCACGTCCTTGCGGCCCGGCATGCGCTGTTCGATATCGCTGAGCATGGCCTTCATGGCATTGCGCTCCAGCCCGTCCTGCGACCCGCACAGATCGCAGGGGATGATGGGAAATGCCAGCGCATCGGAGAAGCGCTGCAGATCGTTTTCCGCGCAGTAGATCAGCGGCCGCAGCACCTCGATATCGCCCTCGTCATTGAGCAGGCGCGGCGGCATGGCGGCCAGCTTGCCGCCGTGAAACAGGTTCATGAAAAAGGTTTCGAGGCTGTCATCGCGATGGTGGCCCAGCACCAGCGCCGTGCAGCCCTCCTCGCGGGCAATGCGATACAGATTGCCGCGCCGCAACCGGGAACAGAGCGAGCAGTAGGTGGCGCCCGCCGGGAGCTTTTCGGTGACGATGGAATAGGTGTCTTTGTACTCGATGCGATGGGGCACGCCCAGCGCGCCCAGATAGTGCGGCAGTATGTGCTTGGGAAAATTGGGCTGTCCCTGATCAAGGTTGCAGGCGAGCAACTCGACGGGCAGCAGGCCGCGCCATTGCAGATCGAGCAGCAGCGCCAGCATGGAATAACTATCCTTGCCCCCGGACAAGGCAACGAGCCATTTTTCGCCTGGCCGCACCATGGCGAACTTTTCCAGCGCTTCGCGCGTATTGCGGATCAGCCGCTTGCGCAGCTTGTTGAATTCCCCGGTCCGCGGCGCCTGAGCATAAACCGGGTGCCCTCCGGCATCGGCGTCCTCAAGGACCGCGGAGACTGCCTCCATGATTTCGCTCATGCCCAAACTCACCTTGTCATCATTGCGTAGCTGATAACGCCAGTTACCGCGCAGGGGAAGGAAAACCGGTGCTCCGCAGGATTACCAAAGCTTAATTACCGGTTCTTGCTTTCACCCGAATGCCACCGTTAGATGACGCATTCACGGCACCCAGGAGTCTCGCGGTGTTTCGCTCGTTCTTCCCCAATCCGCGCCTGTTTTTTATATCCGCTCTGTGCTGGATCGCCCTGGTCATGGTGGCTTGGTACACCGTGGGCAGCCAGTTGCAGCAATTCCTCAGCCTGGGACCCTGGCTCGGCATTCCTGCTACCGAGGCAAATCCCGAACCCTTCTTTTCGTCGGACCGGGTGTGGCTCTACCAATACGTTCTGGCTACGGGATATTTGTTTTGCATCCCCTGGTACTGGATCGGCGGCAATCGCCGCTGGTACTGGTGGAGCGTCGTGGGCAGCGTCACGATCCTGGAGATCGTGTACTTCAATGTGCAGATCAGCGCCTGGCTCAACGACTGGTATGGCGAGTTCTATAACCTGATCCAGGCGGCGCTGACGACACCGGGCTCAGTGACGCTCGACCAGTTCCTGGGCGAAATCTGGACCGTCGCCTATGTGCTCATTCCCAACATCACCGTGCTGGTGATCAATGCCTATTTCATCGCGCACTATCTGTTCCGCTGGCGCCGGGCGATGACCTTTTTCTACCAGAGCCATTGGCAGCACCTGCGCCACATCGAAGGCGCCTCCCAGCGCATCCAGGAAGATACCCAACGCTTCGCCAGCATCGTCGAGGGCCTGGCCGTATCGCTTGTCGCCTCGGTCATGACCTTGATCGTGTTTCTGCCCCTGCTGTGGGACCTGTCGTCCAACATCACCGAGCTTCCCTTCTTTGGTGCGGTGAACGGAAGTCTGGTTTGGGTGGCGCTGGTATCATCGGCCTTTGGCACGGTGTTGCTGGCGGCCGTCGGCTGGAAGCTACCCGGGCTGGAGTTCGACAATCAACGCGTCGAAGCTGCGTTCCGCAAGGAGCTTGTCTATGGTGAAGACAATGGCGAACGCGCCGATCCGGTGAGCATCCGCCAGCTGTTCATCAACATGCAGCACAACTACTTTCGCCTTTACCGCCATTACCTGTACTTCAACATCGCCCGCTACGCCTATCTGCAGGGTTCCAACTTCGTGCCGCTGATTGCCATGGGCCCCTCCATCGTTGCGGGCACCATGACGCTGGGGCTGTTCCAGCAGATCAGCAATGCCTTCGGGCAGGTGGAGGACTCCTTCAAGTTCCTGGCAAGCTCATGGACCACGATCATCTCGTTGATCTCGGTCTACAAGCGCCTGCGGGCTTTTGAGGCCAATATTCCGCCCCATGCCGTCGCCGCCAACGACTACAACGATCCGATCTTCCTTGGGGAACTTGCGGCACCCCAGACAAGCGATGCAGTTCCGCGCGAGCCGGCGCAGTTTTGAGCCTGGCAAGGTCTCTGCGGGTTGCCACCGGACACCCTCTCATCCCGGCTCAGGCCGGGATCCATCTTGAGCTCCAATAGCCCACGCCGGCGGTGGAAATAGCGCCGGGATGGCTTCCGGCCCGAGCCGGGAATGAGATGGTGGGTGGGGGAACGTCATGGCAAAACAAAAGGGCCGCTCCCAAGAGCGGCCCTTTCCGATTTGCGTAATCGTTTCGCTTAGCGCGAATAAAATTCCACGACCAGGTTCGGTTCCATCTGAACCGGGTATGGCACGTCCGACAGGGCCGGCACGCGCACATAGGTTGCGGTCATCTTGTTGTGGTCGACTTCCACATAGTCCGGAACATCGCGCTCGGCCAGCTGGGTGGCTTCGATCAGCACGGCGAGCTGCTTGGAGCGCTCACGCACTTCGATCTTGTCGCCGACCTTGACCTGGTAGGATGGGATGTTCACGCGCTTGCCGTTCACCAGAATGTGGCCATGGTTCACGAACTGACGGGCCGCGAACGGGGTTGCCACGAACTTGGCGCGGTAGATCACGGCATCCAGGCGCGACTCGAGCAGGCCGATCAGGTTCTCGCCGGTGTCGCCCTTGACGCGGGCAGCTTCGGTATAGAGCTTCTTGAAGGCCTTCTCGGTGACCGAGCCGTAATAGCCCTTCAGCTTCTGCTTGGCGCGCAGCTGCAGACCGTAGTCCGACAGCTTGCCCTTGCGGCGCTGGCCGTGCTGGCCAGGGCCATAGGCGCGGGCATTGAGCGGGGAGCCGGGACGGCCCCAGATGTTTTCGCCAAGACGGCGATCGATTTTGTGCTTGGCAGAAATGCGCTTCGACATCGCGTATCCTTTTCAAAGGTCGAAAAACGGATCGCGCCCTCCTCTGCCATCCTTGCGGATGACCGACAGACCCCAAATGTTAGGAGATCCCGGGTGCGCCTATGAGCCGATGGCTCTTGTAGGTGGGCGCGTGATATAAGCGGAAGCCATCAAAGTCAAGCCGTGCGGCGGCTTTGCAGCTAAGCCTTGGCGCTCGGCTCCGCTACCCCGTCTGCCACCATTTTGTGGTCGAGCGTTTTCTGGTCGCGCAGGGCTGGGAAAATCAGGCTCCAGACACCGGCCACCGCCATCGCCCCGAACCCGCCGATAACCACCGCCGCCACCGGGCCGATGAAATGCGCCACGGTCCCTGCCCGGAATTCGCCCAGTTCGTTGGAGGCGCCGATGAACACCGAATTGACCGCGTTCACCCGCCCGCGCACTTCTTCGGGCGTCCACAACTGCATGATGGTTTCGCGAATGGTGACGCTGACCATGTCGGACGCACCGACCAGCGCCAGCGCCGGGATGGAAATCCAGATCGAGGTCGAAAAACCAAAGACCACGGTGAACGCACCAAACAGCGCCACGAAGATAAACAGGATGCGGCCGGCGAAATTGCGGATCGGGAACTTGGTCAGATACAATGCCATCCCGATCGCCCCCAGCCCGGGTGCCGCCCGCAGCAACCCATTGGCAATCGAGCCGCCATGCAGGATATCGGTGGCATAGATCGGCAACATGGCCACCGCCCCGCCCATCAGCACGGCGAACATGTCGAGCGAGATCGCGCCCAGCACGACCTTGTTGCTGAAGATATACTTGAAGCCGCCGAGCAGCGTTTCCATGCTGGTCGCCGCGTGTGACTCCCGCTGCGGCGGCTGGGGAATCATAAGCACGCTGACGACGGCGCACATCAGCAAGGCAGCGCCAGTGCCGAACGCGACGACCGCGCCGAAGCTGTACAGCACGCCGCCAAGCGCTGGCCCGGCGATGGAAGCGAACTGCCAAGCCGAGGCATTGACGGTGATGGCGTTGGACAGCGCATGGGAGGGCACCAGATTGGGCGCCAGTGAATGTGCGGCCGGCCCCCAGAACGCGCGGGCCGTGCCGAGCACCACGAGGATCGCGAACAGCGGCCCGATTTCGTGCGCCTCGGCATCCACGAACAACAGAAAGCCCAGCGCACACATCAGCTCGACAACCAGGCAGATGGCCATGATCCGGCGCCGCTTGAACCGGTCCGCGACCAGCCCCGTCACCAGGATCAGCACCAGCGCCGGCAGAAACAGGCAAAGCCCCACCAGCCCCACCAGCAACGGTTCGCGGGTGACGATGTAAATCTGGTAGGCGATGGAAACCGACATGATCTGAACGGCAAAGCTCACCAGCAGCGTGGTGATCCAGAAATACCGGAAACCAAGATAGCTGAAGGCTTTTCGCGATGGGTCGGCGACTGTGGTCGGGCTCATGGATCATGCCAATCGCATGGCACATTGCTGCCGTCAAAGCCCGAATGGGCAAACCGCGTGCAATGGCTTCAGGAATTGCCTTCTTCACCCGGCGGCTTCTGCCGATTGGGGTTGGGGCGTTGATGACGGCGATCGATGGAGGAAATAACCCCGCGCAGCGTCCGGATTTCCTGGCTGGTGAATTTTCCGCGCTCCAGCATGGTGCGCAGATTGTTGATCACCGTTGGCCGCTTGTCAGGCGCGGTGAAAAAGCCCGATCCGTCCAGGGTTGTTTCCAGGTGCCCGAACAGCCCGATCAGTTCCTCGCGCGGGGCAACCTCCGCCAGCGCGTCGGTGAACGGCAATTTTGTTCCCAGATCGCTGTGGCGCCGCCATTCATAAGCCATCAGCAGCACAGCCTGGGCAATGTTGAGCGAGGCGAATGCAGGCTCCACCGGCAAGGTGACGATGGCGTCGGCCAGCGCGACTTCCTCGTTCAGCAAGCCCCAGCGTTCGCGGCCAAACAGCAGGCCCGCGCCCCGGCCGTTGCTGATATGGGAGTGCAGGTTGCCTGAGGCCTCATCGGGTCCAAGCACCGCTTTCTGCAGATCCCGCGACCGGGCCGTGGTGGCATAGACCAGGCTGAGATCGGCGATCGCCGCTTCCAGGGTTTCGAACACGCGAACCCTGTTGATCACATGGTCAGCGCGCGAGGCGGCAGCCACGGCACGTTCATTGGGCCAGCCGTCGCGCGGCCGGACCAGCCGTAGATCCCACAGTCCGAAATTGGCCATGGCCCGTGCGGCCGTGCCGATGTTCTCGCCCAACTGGGGTTCACACAGGATAATGGCCGGCGTTGGCCGCAGTTCTAGTTTTATGGATGAATCCGTACCGGCCATGCTGCCCAACCCAAACGATCAGGCCACATAGCCGATTTGCCCTCAATGAATCAAATCAGGCGACCCGGTGGCGGGGCGGCAGGTCCTTCACCTTGCTCGAGCGCTGCCACTCGCGGTCCAGAATGGCGAAATGCAGCTCTTCGTCCCATTCACCCTGGAACAGCGCGTGTTCGCGATAGTGCGCCTCGAGCCGCATCCCCAGATTCTGCATCAGCTTGATCGAGTGGTGGTTGCGCCCGTCGCACCGGGCAAAGATGCGGTGAATGCGGAAATGATCGAAGGCCAGGTTGAAAACCGCGCTGATGGCTTCCTTGGCAAAGCCTTGCCCTGAATAACCTGGGTTAATGCAGAAGCGCACTTCGCCCTGTCCGGCCGTTGCGTCGGACCATTGCAGGGAAATGTGCCCGATGAGCTTTTTGTCGCCCTTGCGCACCATGGCAAGCGTCAGCGTATCGCCCGGACGCTGCAGGCTGACATGGTTGCGCATGATGCCAAGCGCACCGGCGACCTCGGAAGCATCTCGCGTCCGGCTGAAGACATAGCGCTGCATCGCAGGGAGCATGTGATAGGCACAAAGATCATCGATGTCGCTCCGCTCAAAGGTTCGCAGCACCAAACGGTCCGTTTCCATAGGCAGTGACAGTGATGACATGGTAATTTCCGCTCCCGTGGCCAGTGGCTGACCTGCATCTTCAACGTCACTTGGGAATCGGAAGTTCCTGAGGGCACTGGAAAAATCTTTGTGCAATCAGGCTTGCCGCTATTTCGAGGTTGTCTGCCCCGGCTGCCGCGATTTATGCCATTCCTGCCACAGAATGGCGTAGATGAACTCCTCGTCCCAGGCGCCCTTGAAGATGGCGTGTTCGCGGAAATGAGCCTCGCGCCGCATTCCCAGGCGCTCCATCAGGCGCCACGACGGCTCGTTACGGACAGCACAGCGGGCCGAAACCCGATGCATGTCCCCCGGTCCGAAGGCAAGATCGAGCATGATATTGGCCGCTTCGGTGGCGTAGCCGTGCCCCTGGTAGAGCGGATCGAATATCCAGCCCACCTCGCCCTGGCGCGCCTCTATGCTCCGCCAGATCAGCGACACTTCCCCGATCAGCGTGCCGGTCTGGTTCAATTCGACCGCCAGGATGATCTTGTCGTTCACCTCGGTCAGACCGGTTTGGGAAATCCGCTGCTGTACCGCCACGGCGCACTCCTCGCGGCTGAGCGGAACATCAAACAAATACCGGGCGACCGCTTCAAGACGGCGATAGCCATAAACGGCGTCGACGTCGCCGCGGGTAAACGGGCGCAGGCTCAACCGGTCGGTGCCAAGCGGGTAAGTCGGATAGAGCGCCATCGCTTCCTCCTGGCCCGGCATAATCTGAACGACCAGAGCGCACAAAGGCAGGTTCGCCCCTCTTGCTGCATGACTTAGACCATGCCAGCCTTCGAAAATGAACCAGCCCGGCCCTACAATGATCGATTTAAGCGCTCGTTGCCTGTGCGGGGAGATAGAAATGTCCGTCCAGGGCCGGGTGATTTCGATGCTGCTGTGCTCGTGCCTGGATTGTCAGCGTGCGAGCGGAAGCGGCCATAGCACTGTCGCACTGGTTCCGGCAGCGTCGCTGAAGCTCAGCGGAGCGGCCAAATCTTTCGAACGGCCAACCGATTCGGGCGCCCGCTTCACCCATCACTTCTGCCCAACCTGCGCAACGCCGCTGTTTGGGCAATCCTCTCGTGCACCCGGTTTGCGCTTGCTGCCCGTTGGCTTCTTTGCCGGGCAAAACGAGTGGTTTGCGCCCAGCCAGCTGATTTTCGCCCGCACCCGGCAAGCCTGGGATCTGATTGCCGATCATCTGCCCCGCCATCAGACCTATCGCGATGCGGTTGCGCCGTGAGCCTGGCATCGGAAGAGCTTTCACACCGTCTTCGGGCCCTGCTCGCCCCTGTCCCGTTCGTCACCGAGCAAAAGATGTTCGGTGGCCGGGCGTTTATGCTGTCTGGCAACATGCTGGTAGCCGCCACCAAGCAGGGTAGTTTGCTGGTGCGGGTGAGCAGGCATGCCAGCCAACAGCTTCTGTCCCTGCCCGGTGCCGCCCCTATGACCATGGGAGCGCGCACGATGGCTGGTTTTCTTGAAGTTTCAGGCGATGTGCTGGAGGATGACGCGGCGCTTGCTGACTGGATGAACCGGGCCCGCTTGTTCGTCGCGACCCTGCCGCCGAAATAGCGCCCTTCGATAGGCAAGGCACCATGCCGAGCCGGTCTTTGCGCTTGTGGCTGCCAATGCTATAGCGGCAGCCGAACTTGGCCGAGACGGGCCAATACGCGGATTTCAGGGAGAATTTTCCGATGAGCAAAATCAAGGTCGCCAATCCAGTGGTCGATCTCGACGGCGATGAGATGACCCGCATCATCTGGCGGGCGATCAAGGACAAGCTCATCCATCCCTATCTCGACCTGCCGATCGAATATTATGATCTGAGCGTGGAGAGCCGGACGCCACCAACGACCAGATCACGGTCGACGCCGCCAAGGCCATCCAGAAGCATGGTGTCGGCATCAAGTGCGCCACCATCACCGCTGACGAGGGCCGCGTCGAGGAATTCAAGCTCAAGAAGATGTGGAAGTCGCCCAACGGCACCATCCGCAACATCCTGGGCGGCGTGATCTTCCGCGAGCCGATCATCTGCAAGAATGTGCCGCGCCTGGTTCCAGGCTGGACCCAGCCGATCATCGTGGGCCGCCATGCCTTTGGCGATCAGTACAAGGCGACCGATTTCAGGGTCCCGGGTCCGGGCAAGCTGACGATGAAGTTCGAGGGCGCGGACGGCCAGGTGATCGAACATGAAGTGTTCGACTTTCCCACCTCCGGCGTGGCGATGGGGATGTACAATCTCGACGATTCGATCCGCGACTTCGCGCGCGCGTCGATGCATTACGCGCTGGGCCGCGGCTGGTGCCGGGCTGGACCCAGCCGATCATCGTCGGCCGCCATGCCTTCGGCGATCAGTACAAGGCGACCGACTTCAAGGTGCCGGGCCCCGGCCGCCTGACCATGAAGTTCGAAGGCAAGGACGGCACGGTCATCGAAAAGGAAGTGTTCGAGTTCCCTGAGGCCGGCGTCGCCATGGGCATGTACAACCTCGATGACTCGATCCGCGACTTCGCGCGCGCCTCGCTGAATT
>JAQGJI010000134.1 GCA_028290685.1 Devosia sp.
TGAACAAACTCCCTGCCCACGCGAACGAGCTTATCGATCGCTACTACATGCAAGCCGCAGGATTTTTGTCGGACAGCGATTTCAAGTACTATTGGTTCACGTTTGAGAAGAACGTGAAGGGGTGGCAGAGTGTTACGGATTACGTGCAGTCCTTCCCCCCAGAAACGTTGCGTCAGGAAGATCAATTCAAAGCTAGGGTCCGCGTTGGCCTGCACGCAAATCTGGTTTCGGCTTCCGTCTGCGGTATGATCGCGCACCTCGGGATGGCAGAGGGACACCGTGCTTCTTTCGACAAGGATGCAGCTGTAGCGCTGGAAACGTACAAAGACGCCGATTTTTCTTTCGCAATGCCTGATTGGGACCAGTTCAATGAAAGCCCACCCTTGCACGGGGCGTAGATTAGTCGATGTGCAGGGTCGTGGACTCGATTGCAGCCATACACTGCAGCAGATAGGCAGCGGTGAACTTGCCGCGCGGGAGCTTGTTGCGCACGTTGGCCCCTTTCGGGTCCACGCCTATCGCTGCAAGCTTCTCTACAAGCTTGGCATAGGTCAAACCTTGCGCTTCAATTCGGCCTTCAGAAGGTTTGCCGCCTCCATCTCGTAGTCAGTGTTTTGGGCCATGCATCACCAGTGATGTACAAAATATCACAAATGTAAGACTGGTTGGCGGTACCTCAACGTACCACAGCGGATGCATAGGCGTCGAAGGCAATGCCATCTGGCAGACGGAACAATGAGCGCGGCGCTGGTCCTGTTTGCCCGCCATGCGCTCGACGGTCTGGGCTACCGCAGCTTCGAGTGAAGCACAGCAATTGCAACGAGCCGTCCAAGGCCGCGGCGGAGCGGTTTGGAGTTGTCCGGGACGGCGGGTTCCGGCCGGACCGGATCGCGGAGGGCGAGCGCCGGGATACGGCGCCGTTTTCCGTCACCGCTGCCGCGCTGCCTTGCCGCGGTGGATGACACAGCCCCCACCCTGGCCCTCCCCGCAATGGGAAGGGTGATACCGGGTTTACACCGGCGTTT
This sequence comes from Devosia sp., assembly GCA_028290685.1. Taxonomy (GTDB): domain Bacteria; phylum Pseudomonadota; class Alphaproteobacteria; order Rhizobiales; family Devosiaceae; genus Devosia. The sequence continues at coordinate 1,026 of JAQGJI010000134.1, forward strand.
GTTGCAGGACCCTAGTTCTCCTGATCGCCAAAGATGATGTCCATCAGGGTGCGCTGGGCGCCGGGGTTTTCCAGCGGGGGTTGCTCGACGAGGATGTCGGCGGGCGGCTGCATCCGGGCCGGCATGCTGGGGACCCAGACCTGCTGGCCGGTGGCCGGGTCGGTGACCAGGGTCATCGGCTCGCCCGTATTGGCATCGATGGGGACCGGACCGGCGCCGGCGTTCTGCCCTTGCAGGGGATAGCCGGTGACCGGATCGATGGCCTGGGGCTGGATCACCTGGTTGCCGCCAACAACCTGCCCGACGGGCAGGCCGGTGGCGGGGTCGATCTGGTTGCCATTGGCATCCACCAGATAACCACCGGCCGGATCAAGCGGCTGGCCGGTATTGGGGTCGAACTGGACGTCCGGCGCAAAGCCGGTGCCGGACGGGGCAACCCCGGTCTGCAGGGCTGCGTCGGGGGCGGCGACGGCGGTCGCAGCAACAAACTGCCCGCTTGCCGGATCGAGCTGCAGCAACTGGCCCGTGGCCGGGTCGGTCATGGTTTGTACGGCTTGACCGGTGCCGGGGTCGACATATTGGGTCATCGGCTGGCCGGTGGCCGGATCGATGGCGACCTGCCCCGTGGCGGGATCGATCACCTGCTGGGCGACCAGCAGGCCATCGTAGGAGCCGCCCGGAAGCGACGCGACCTGCTTGCCCTCATGCGCCTTGGCCATGAACTGGGACCAGATGTTGGCGGGTACGTTGCCGCCCGACAAGGTGGTCTTGCTGGCATCGTCATTGCCCAGCCACACGCCGGTGACCATGGCCGCGGTATAGCCGATGAACAGGGCGTCCTTGGCATCCTGGGTGGTGCCGGTCTTGCCGGCAAATTCCCAGCCGCCCAGATTGGCACCCTTGCCGGTGCCCACTTCCACCGCGGTCTTGAGCATGTCGTTCATTTCACCCAGGATATTGGGCGCAATCACCCGTCCGGGGCCGGCGTCCGATGCCTCGTACAGCAACTCGCCTTCCTTGGACTTGATGGAGGTGATGACATCGGGAATGACGCCCATGCCGCCATTGGCAAAGGGCGCGTAGGCCGAGGTCAGCTCCAGCAGGTTGACTTCCTGGGTGCCCAGCGCGATCGAGGGCACCGGGGTCAGGGGCGAGGAAATACCCATGCGGGTGGCCACATCGACCACCACTTCGGGGGTCACGTCGATGGCCAGCCGTGCGGTGATGGTGTTGAGCGAATAGGCCAGGCCCTGGCGCAGGGTGACGGTGCCGGCATACTTGCCCGAAGCATTGCGCGGGCTCCAGCCATTGTAGTCGAACTGGGCGTCCTCGGCCAGGGTATCGGGTGTATAGCCCTTTTCCAGGGCGGCCAGATACACAAAGGGCTTGAAGGTGGAGCCCGGCTGGCGCTTGGCTGTGACGGCGCGGTTGTATTGGCTGGCCTGGTAGTCGACGCCCCCGACCATGGCGCGAACCGTGCCGTCCACGTCCATGGCGACCAGGGCGCCCTGCGTGAAGCCACGCTTGGGGCCTTCGCTGGCCACCGCTTCCTTGACGATGAACTCGGCGTCCTTTTGCATCTTCCAGTCGATGGTGGTCTGCACGACCACATCGCTTTTGACTTCGCCCAGATAGGCGGTCATCAGCGATTCCACCCAGTCGGCCACGTAGGATTCCGAACCGGCGACGCGCGTGCGCACGCTCTGGTTGGGATCGATCTGGGCAGCCTTGGCTTCCTCGGCGGTGATATAGCCTTCCTGGGCCATGGCATTGAGCGAGAGGCGCTGCCGCTCGATGGCGCGCTCCGAATTGCTCTTGGGATTATAGGCCGATGGCGCGGGCAGGATGCCGGCCAGCATGGCGGCCTGGCCCAGCGACAGATTGCGGGCCGAAACGCCGAAATAGGTTTGTGCCGCAGCCTCGATGCCGGTGGCCCCCGAACCGAAATAAACCCGGTTCATATAAAGCTCGAGGATTTCTTCCTTTGTGTAGTTCTGCTCCAGCCAGACCGCCAGGATGGCTTCCTGCACCTTGCGGCCCAGGGTCTGGTCGGGGGTGAGAAACAGGTTCTTGGCGACCTGCTGGGTAATGGTGGAGGCACCACGGGTGACGCTGCGCGCCTGGATGGACTCCACGGCAACAGCGGCAAGCCCGATCGGATCGACACCGAAATGGCTCATGAAGCGGCGGTCTTCCGAGGCAATGATGGCCGCAGGCACATAGTAGGGCAATTCGCGATAGGTGATGGCCTCGCCACCGGTAGCGCCGCGATTGCTGATCAGGGACCCATCGGCCGCCAGAATGCGGATATTGGGCGGACGGTCGGGAATGGCCCAGGTGTTGGACGAGGGCAGTTGCGCGCCGTAATAAACGATGACGCCGATAACGGCGATGCCGCCCCACAGGCAGGCGACGAACCCCCACCAGAGCACGCCCATGAGAAAGCCGCCCGAGCGCGAACGCTTGCGCTGGGGCGCAGGCCTGGACTTGCCGCGGCGCGGTGGCTTGGGCGCCTTGGCGCGCGGAACGTTGGGCGGCACGCCGCCGGAGCGTTCGTCATCGACGAACATGCCCACCGAACCGCCGATGGACGGCTCCACACGCTGCCCACTGGCCTTGCCCCGGGCCGACGCCCGCGGCTTGGCTCCCTTGGCGGGCTGGCTGCCCACGCGATCATCGGCGGAAATGCGGAAATCCATCGAGCAAACCTAAGGTTCGAAGTGCGTCTGCCGCTTGATACCGTGTTCCCCCCATTATGGGAATCACGAGGTTATCAGAACGTAAAGGCAAGCTGGCCCCTCGTGTTGCAACATGCCACGCGGCCAGGACGCCGTTCTCGGCAGCAATTGTGGCCGTTTGTGGAGCGGTTCCGGCTTTACGCCAGTGCTGTTGCGGCGGTGTCACAGGCCGGGCCACGGCGCCCGGGGCCAGCCGGCCCGACCCCGCGCGGGCAACATCGCGCCGCGCCGTGGCGGAGCCACAATCTATGCCCAGAAGACGCCCTGTGGTCCCCCGGGGAGCGATGCGTTTGATAACGATCAAGGATCTGGTGCCGGCCGTGCTGCTGGCTGCGCTGGTGGCAGGCGCCGCTTCCGCCCATGGGCAGGACACGGGTTTGCGCGACCAGGCCCTGGATGCAGCAGTGGACATGTTCGAGCAGGCATTGCCGGCGCTGGGCCCGGTGGAATTTGGCGTGGATGTTGCCGCCTATCGCGATGCGCTGACGCTGCAGCGCTTCCGCTCGGGTGTCTGGGGTGCAGAGGTGGCCGTGGTGCTGGCCCAGCAGGACGATGCGGGGGGTTCATGCGCCCGGTTTGCCGCCTTTGTGCGCCTGCCTCCTGCCCAGGGCAGCGTGAAGCTGGTGCTGTGCCCGCGATTTTTCACCCCCGGCGCCGATGACTTGCGGGTGCTGACGCTTTTACACGAAACCGTGCATGTGGTGGCCGGGACCGACGAGTGCCAGGCCATGGCGTTTGCCGCCCGGGTGGAGCAGGCGGCAACCGGGCGCGTCACGCCGGTGGACGCCTATTGGGCGGCGAGCGGCTGCAGGGGTTCGCAATACCGGCTGCCCGGAAACAACTGAGCGCTCCGACCGCTGGATCGGGGGGGTGCCCTCAAGCAAAGAGGCACCCCGGGGGGGTGCCTCTGCAAAAACCCGAGAACCTGTTGGTTCTGGTTCGTTTTAGTGGTTGGTCGTGGTGCGTGTATGAACCGTGTCATGCTTGCGCCCGCGCAGACCGGCAAGGCCAGCCAGGCCCAGCAGGCCAAGCCAGCCCAGGTCGAAGCCGTC
>JAQGJI010000146.1 GCA_028290685.1 Devosia sp.
CAATTCATCAGTCGACACCTCCCCCTCCTAGGGGGAGGATCAAGGTGGGGGTCGTCCGGGCGCAAGAGTGATGCTCTTGACGCTCCCCCCCCACCCAACCACCCCCACCAGGGGGAGGAGCAGACCATCGTTCGTGGCCCCATGGGGTCGAGTGAACCAACCGCCGGTCGCCAGCAGCGGAGTCCAGACGTCAAAACTCAAAACGCGGACCCGCACCCATGACCAAAGGCCTCATCATCGCAGCCCCGCGTTCGGGCTCAGGCAAAACGGTCATCACGCTTGGCATCCTCGCAGCCTTGCGTCAGCGCGGCGTCATCGTCGCGCCCGCCAAGACCGGTCCGGATTATATCGACCCGGCCTTTCTGGGGCGCGCCGCCATGCGCGAAGCCATCAACCTTGACCCCTGGTCCATGTCCCCCGCACGCCTCAAGTCTCTTGCCCAGACCCAGGCAACCGGCGCCGATCTGTTGATCATCGAGGGGGTCATGGGACTGTTCGATGGGGCGGCGGATGGCTTTGGCTCCACTGCCGACCTGGCCGAGCTGCTGTCCCTGCCGCTGGTTTTCGTGGTCGATGCCGATCGGCAAAGCCAGTCCGTGGCGCCCCTGGTGGCGGGCTTTGCCAATTGGCGTCCTGGGGTGCGCATTGCTGGCGTGGTGCTCAATCGCGTCGCGTCCACCAGGCACGAGCGCATGCTGGTCGACGCACTTGGGGCAACCGGCATACCCTGCCTGGGCGCCATTCCGCGCAACACCGATCTGGTCATTCCCGAGCGCCATCTTGGTCTGGTGCTCCCCGGCGAGGTAGGCGCCTTTGGGGCGTTTCTCGACATCGCAGCCGATACGATGGGCAAATATCTGGACCTGGACCGGCTGCGGCAATTGGCGGCGCCCATTGCAGCGCCGGAACAGGCGGCCCGCTCGCTTGCCCCGCTTGGACAGCATATCGCCATCGCGCGGGACGATGCGTTTGCCTTTCTTTATCCCCACCTGCTGGACGGCTGGCGCAGCATGGGCGCCGAGCTTAGTTTTTTCTCCCCGCTCGCCAACCAGGGCCCGGCTTTGGCGGCCGACGCTGTATTCCTGCCCGGCGGCTACCCGGAACTGCACGCACCCAGCCTTGCGGCAGCGGCCAACTTCAAGGCAGGCCTTGGCGCTGCCCGGGACCGCGGCGCGCTGATCTATGGGGAGTGCGGCGGCTTCATGGTTCTGGGCGAAACACTGATCGACAAGACAGGTCAGGGTCACTCCATGGCGGGCCTGCTGCCCGTTACCACGCGCATCGATCGTCCCAAACGGGTGTTGGGCTACCGCCGCTTGCTGCATGCGGGTGCACTGCCGTGGCCAGGCAAGCTGAACGGCCATGAGTTCCACTATTCCTCGGCCAGGCAGTCCCGGCTGCAGCCCCTGTTCGCCGCGACCGATGCCAGAGGCCAGGCCATGCCCCCCATGGGCGCCGTGATCGGCCGCGTCATGGGCTCTTACGCCCACGTCATCGATGCGGCATAGAACAGGCCATGGCAAAATCTTTGATGTTCATGGGCACGGGGTCGGACGTCGGCAAATCATTGCTGGTGGCGGGCCTGTGCCGCGCCCTCGCCAACCGCGGCATCCGCGTCGCGCCGTTCAAGCCGCAGAACATGTCCAACAACGCCGCTGTCACCGTCGATGGCGGCGAGATCGGGCGTGCTCAGGCATTGCAGGCCCGGGCAGCCCGCCGCGATCCTATCACCGCCATGAACCCGGTATTGCTCAAGCCGGAAGCTGAAACCGGCGCGCAGATCGTCGTGCGCGGCCGGCGCCGCGCTTCGATGTCAGCCCGCGCCTACTGGTCGGAACGCGGCGCGCTCATGCCGGAGGTCCGGCAGGCTTTTCACGAACTCGCCGCTGAAGTCGACATTGTTCTGGTTGAAGGCGCCGGCAGCGCCTCCGAGGTCAACCTGCGCGCCAATGACCTCGCCAATTTCGGCTTCGCCCAGGACGTGGGCATACCAGTCGTTCTGGTGGGCGATATTCAGCGCGGCGGCGTCATTGCCTCCGTTGTCGGCACTTTTGCCGTGATCGATCCCGCCGACGCCAGGCTGATCCGCGCCACGCTGATCAACAAGTTCCAAGGCGATACCAGCCTTTTTGCAGAAGGTCTCGCCGAGATCAGCCAGCGCACCGGCGTTCCGTGTTTTGGACCAGTACCGTGGTTTGCCGATGCCGCAAGGCTGCCGGCTGAAGATGTGCTTGCACTCGACAGTTACGCGGTCAATCGCTCAGCTCCCTTCACCATCGCGGTGCCCCATCTGCCGCGCATCGCCAATTTCGACGACCTCGACCCGCTGCGGGCCGAACCGGGCGTTACGCTCGTGCTGGTCGAACCCGGCGAGCCGTTGCCGCGGCAGGCTGACCTCATCATCCTGCCGGGGTCGAAGGCCACCCGCAGCGACCTGGCGGCGCTTCGCCGCAATGGCTGGGACATCGACATCGCCGCCCATCATCGCGCCGGGGGAAAAGTGCTGGGCATTTGCGGTGGCTACCAGATGCTGGGCCATACCGTTGCCGACCCGAACGGGATTGAAGGGCCGGCCGGCATCAGTGAGGGGTTGGGGCTTCTCAACGTTAACACTGTGCTAACGGAAACCAAGCAGCTGCGCATTGAACGCGCAACACATTCCTGGTCCGGGCAGCCGGTCAGCGGCTACCATATGCACATGGGCATCACCGAAGGCGCGGATCGCGAGCGGCCATTTGCCCGGATCGGTGCCGAAAACGAAGGCGCGATCAGCCCGAACGGGCGGGTAACAGGCACCTATCTGCACGGCCTCTTTGCTGCCGACCCTTTTCGCCGGGCCATGCTCGAGGGGGTGGCCAGTCCTGATCTGGCATACGAGACGAGCATCGAAAATACCCTCGACAGCCTTGCGGCACACCTTGAAAACCATCTCGACATGGCCGCCCTTTTGGCCCTTGCGGAGCCTATAAGTCTTTGATCATGCTCGTTATTGTTCCCGGTCTTGCCCTCCTGCTGGAACGGCTGATCGGCTATTCCCCTCGGCTCGTCGCGACCATTGGCCATCCCGTCATGTGGTTCGGCGCCCTGATCGGTCTGCTCGACAAGCAACTCAATATTGCGGACCGCTCACCTGGGCAAAGGCGCTTTGCCGGCGTCGTGAGCATGGCGGTGCTCCTCACAATCGTGCTTGCGATCGCCGTTGTCCTGCAGCACCTCGTGCGCTCTCTTCCGCTGGGCTGGCTTGTCGAGGTGCTGCTCGTTGCGCCTTTCCTGGCTCAAAAGGAATTGGGACGTGCTGTTAATGCCGTTGCCGAAGCCCTTGATATGTCGCTTGAAAGCGGCAGGGGAGCGGTCAGCCATATTGTTGGCCGCGATCCCCATGCCCTTGATGAAGCCGGCGTTGCCCGCGCCGCGATCGAAACGCTGGCGGAAAGCACCTCCGACGGTGTGGTCGCCCCCTGGTTCTGGCTGGTGCTCCTCGGCCTGCCAGGAATAGCCGCCTACAAGGCGATCAACACCGCCGATTCCATGATTGGCCACCTGAACGAGCGCTATCGCCACTACGGCTGGGCCGCAGCCAAGCTCGATGATCTGGTCAACTGGGTTCCGGCGCGCCTGACCGCCATGATGATCACCGGGGCGTGCTTTTTGGTGCCCCATGCGAGCCCCAGCAATGCCTGGATGGCAGCAAGGCGTGACGCCCGCAAGCACGCCTCTCCCAATTCCGGCTGGCCTGAAGCGGCCTTTGCCGGGGCCCTTGGCTTCGCCCTGGGCGGGCCGCGCAGCTACCAGGGCGCTGTGGTGAATCTGCCGACGTTCGGCACAGGCAAGTCCATGCTTGTCCCTGAAGACATTGAGCGGGCGCTGGTGCTCTATCGTGCAACCCTCAATGTCCTCCTGGCAACCAGCGTTGTGCTCGCACTATTGATGTTTTCAGCCCATCAGGCTTCGTGAATTCGGCTCTCCGCCTGCCCGGGAGCCTCGCCCTTGAGTGTCATTGGCAGGCCAGCCACAACAAAATAAACATCGTCGCAGATCTCTGCCAGCCTTTGGTGGGCCGCTCCCGCC
>JAQGJI010000164.1 GCA_028290685.1 Devosia sp.
AAGGAAATCATGGCCAACTGCGCAACCGACGCCAGCCATGCGCACGAGGCCACGAGCGGCACCGATCTGGCGGCGGTATTTGAGGAAATCGGCCGCAACCTGTCATCGCTGCGCGTAACGCAGTAGCAGCACATAGTCCGGCGGGTGATGGCACCACCTCTCGGGATCGAACCGAGGACCTCTCGATCCACAGACCCTCGACGGGCTGGGTGCAAAGATTTATTGACCCAAGGCAACATATTGCAATGGCCGCTTTCGGGATCTTCGCCGCGGCGGCGTATGGCTGACAAGGGGCCGCTGGCTGTCAATCCAGTGTAGCTATGTGCGCAGATGAACTACCGAACAGCTTGTGGCTAGTCCGAGCCTGACCGGGTAGCGTCTATCGTCCGACCAAGCAGTTGGTGCAGCCCATCGGGGTGACGGTTTCGTGCGGACGGGCTGTTCTCATCGATAACCCCAGTGAGCTTTTCCTTCCCAAACTTTGACAACGAACGCGTGCCAGCCGGGAATCCGGAAGCCTGCGTTTTGTGGTTGACACGGGGTAACCTCTAGGTCTCACTATTGGGACAACATGTTCCACCAATGGAACAATTCGTCTCGGAAAGAGGCGACGAGGAGACAGCTCTTGCAGCGGGAAACCGTATTGATAGGGCGTTCGCTGCACGCGAACGCCAAGGGTGTTTGCTTGCCAAGATGCTCGGCGAGAGTGGCCCATGTCCAGCATTAGGCGGGCCATCCAAGTGCTCGACCTCCTAGCGCGCAAGGGAGCTCTGGGCGTGCGCGCGGTGGCGCAACACTTGGCGCTGCCGGTCGGATCTGTGCACCGCTTGCTGCTTGACCTCGCACTCGAGAACGTTGTTGAGCGCAATGCCGATGGTGCCTGGCAAATGTCCTACCGACTGCTGGAGATCAGTGACCTACAGCTTGATGGCGTCGGCATACCGCGCCTTGCCCGGCCGTCCTGCGAGATCATCGCCGAACAAACGGGTGAGACCGTCAATATCAACGTTCTGAGCGGAGACGCGTGCGTCTGCATTGATAAAATCCGGGGCAGCGAGGGAATGCAACTCGACTGGCGGATCGGTTCGCGCGGCCCACTCTATTGCGGTGGCAGTGCCAAAGCGATGTTGGCCTTCTTGCCCGTGACCGATCAGGTTCGCGTCGCCAACGATCCGAAGACGCAATTCACTGCGCATACCCTGATCGACGCCTCTGCCCTGCTAGTTGAACTCAAGCACATCCGTCAACGCGGCTATTCCGTCGACAACCAGGAAATGGTGATGGGTGTGTTCTGCGTCGGCGTTCCGATTGTTGACCGCACCGGCCGGCCGGTGGCCGCGGTCAGCATCTCTGGCCCCTCACCCAAGGCACCCGGCGACAGCGTCGACTTGCTGGTTGCCGACCTCACTCGGGTTTGCACGCTGGTCAGCCGCCGGCTCGGTTATTCCGGCACATGGCCGCCGCAGCCGGCAAGTGCCCCTGCCCTGATGACGGCTCACTAGGAGAAGAACATGCGTTCAGCCTGGGTCATGAAGCTCAAGCCTGGCCAAGACGCCGAGTACAAGCGCAAGCATGACGAGATCTGGCCGGAAATGGTGGCGCTGCTGAAGAGCCAGGGCGTCCATAATTACTCAATCTACCGCTATGGCCTGCTGCTGTTCGCTTACCTTGAACGGCCCGCGGACGCTCCGTCCCCGACCGAAGCCGTTGACCCGGTGGTGCTCAGGTGGTGGCAGTGGATGGAGCCGCACATGGAAACTCACCCCGACGCACGCCCGGTGGCCGAACCGGTCGAAGAAATGTTCAGGCTGGACTGACACCATGGCCAAGCTTCAGGTAGTTGATCCCCACATCCATCTTTGGGACCTTTGGACCCGGCTCTACCCCCATTTCGAGACGCCCGCCAAGGGCGGCGCCAACGCTGCGATCTGCCGCTCCTACTTGCTGGATGAGTATCGCAGCGAAGGCGCCGACGCGGTCGAGGTGGTTGGGGCGGTGCATGTCGAGGCATTTCCGACCGAGCCGGTGCGCGAGACCGAGACGCTGCAGCGCGTGGCGGACGACACCGACCTGCCTCTGGTGTTCGTCGGCAATGGTGACCTGACGTCGCTGGAATTTCCCGCACTCCTTGACCGGCACCAGGCGTTCCCGATTTTCCGTGGCATCCGCCAGGTTGTAAACATGCACCCTGAGCCGGCACGCAATTATGTGTCGCGCGACCTGATGGCGGAGCCACGCTTTCTTGAGGGGCTGCGCGAACTCGGCCGCCGCGGCCTCAGCTTTGATCTGCAGCTCTATCCGCACCAGATGGCGGCTGCGGCGGGGCTGGCCGCTCAGGCCCCCGACACGCAGATCATCCTCAATCATGCCGGGATGTGGGCGGATCGCGATCTTGCGGGATGGCAGCAATGGAAAGCGGGCATGCGCCTGCTCGCGGCGCGCCCCAACGTCAGCGCCAAGATCAGCGGCATCGGCATGCTGGACAACCAGTGGACGATCGAAAGCGCGCGGCCGCTGGTGTTGGAAAGTCTTGAGGCCTTCGGCGCCGGTCGCGTGATGTTTGCATCCAATTTTCCCGTCGACAAACTCCATGCAAGCTTTGCCGCGGTGTGGCTCGCCTTTGATGCAATTACCTCCCGCTGCACCGAGGCAGAACGGGGAGCGATGTTCCGCGACAATGCCAGATCATTCTACCGCATGGCGGCCTGAGAGCCGCGACAGACGACCGAAGAGGAGACGTTCGTGAAGATCAAGAGCATCCGCGCTTTCGCCATAACCAACCCCATCGCCGGGGGCACTTACGAGGAGGCCAAGCAGCAGGGCACCGCACGCCGGGCGCCGTGGACCAAGGACGCGGAAGTTGCCAACCCGATGTCGCGATATCCGCGCTACAAGGCCCTGCGCGCGTCTTGGCAAAGCAAGTTTCCCGCTGTTGGCGTGATCGTCACCGCCGACGACGGCTCCTGGGGCTTTGGCACTGCCAGTTACGGACAGCCCACCATCTCGGTCATCAACGATCATATCGCCCCACTGCTTGAAGGCGAGAACGCGCTCGCAACTGAAAAGCTGTGGGACATGATGATGCGCATCGTGTCACCTTATTCATCCTCCGGCCTTGCGGCCTATGCGATCAGCGGCATCGATCTGGCCCTGTGGGACCTCAAGGGCAAGGTCCTCAACCTGCCGGTGTATGAACTCGCCGGTGGTGCGGCCCGTGACCGACAGTTTTGCTACGCGACCGGCAATGACACCGACTGGCATATGGAATTGGGCTTCAAGGCGACCAAGCTCGCCTGCCCCTATGGCACCGCGGACGGGCTTGAAGCGCTCGACAAGAATGAGGAATTCGTGGGCAAGGCGCGCGAGCTGATCGGCCCTCATATCGAGCTGATGCTGGATTGCTGGATGGCGTTCGACGTCGAGTTCGCTGTGCGGCTGGCGCATCGGCTGCAGCCATTCAAGCTCAAGTGGATGGAAGACTGCCTGATCCCCGAGGATCACACCTCCCACAAGGCATTGCGCGAGCGGCTGCCCTGGCAGACGCTGACCACCGGTGAGCACTGGTACACGCCCTATACCTTCTTCGAGGCGGCCAAGGACCGGGTCGTCGACATCTTCCAGCCCGACATCCACTGGGTGGGCGGCTTCACGGCAGTGCAGAAGATCGCGGCGATAGCCGACGCCGCGGGGCTAGAGGTGATCTGCCACGCCGGCATGAACACGCCCTATGGCCAGCATTTCAACTTCAGCTCCACGAACAGCCGCTGGGGCGAATTTTTCGTCGGCGGCGCTCCCGGCCAGCCGCTGAAGCAAACCAATAACTATCCGGGCATGGCAGTGCCCGAGAACGGCTACGTGGTGGTCAGCGACGAACCCGGCTTCGGCCACGGCCTGTCGCTGGGCGCCATCGAGAAGATGGCGCTTTAGCCGGCAAGGACGGGAAAGTACAAAAAGGAGGAAAGTGAAGTGACAATCAAGCTGAGAAAGACCCCGATGGGCAGCGCCCTCGCGCTGTTCGCCGGAATGATGATGGCGTCAACGGCGATGGCGCAGGTCCAAGACATACCGCGCCACGAGACGCTGGTGCTGACCCCGTGGGGCGACCAGCCGGCGCAGCTCGCAAACATCGAAAACTGGCACCCCTACATCACCTCGATTACGCATCAGCGCGATGCGATGCAGTTCACTGTCAACGAGATGCTGTTCTATACCAACCTCAATACTGGCGAGTTGATCCCGTGGCAGGCGGAAAGCTTCGAATACACCGACGACTTCACCAGCGCCACAATCCGTCTGCGTGAGGGCGTGGAATGGTCGGACGGGGAGGCGTTTACCGCCGAAGACGTAAAGTTCACGCTCGAAGCAGTCGCCGAGGCTCCGCCGGAAGTGGGTGTCTCCTCCAGCTACAAAGAGTGGGTCGATAGTGTCGACGTGACCGATCCGTTGACCGCCGTGATCAACTTCAAGAAGCCGGCACCCCGCTTCGTCCGCGACTTCCTTGCGCTCGGCCACGAGAACCACTACCCGATCCTGCCTAGCCACATCTGGCAGGGCCAAGACATGGCGACCTTCACCAACTACGACATCGCCAAGGGCTGGCCAGTGGGCACGGGCGCCTACAAGCTCGTCAGCTCCACCAACCAGCAAGAGATCTTCGATCGCCGCGACGACTGGTGGGGTGCCAAGACCAGCTTCCAGGATCTCCCGGCGCCCAAGCGCATCGTGATCGTGCCGGTATCGAGCGACGACGCCATGGGACAGCTGCACATCGCCAACCAGGTGGATGGGGGCCGTCAGCTTCTGATCGGCACCTTTGAAGCAGCGCGCGCCCAGAACGACAAGCTGACCTCCTGGAATGCCGAGGGTCCGAACTGGGGCGCTCCAGACGGCTGCGACTACTCGCTGATCTTCAACAATCTCAAGGAACCCTGGAACGATGTGAACCTGCATCGAGCGGTGGCCCATGCCATCGATCGCGAGGAGCTCAACGACATCGGCTACGAGGGCTCGCAGAAGCCGGTGACCTTCGCCTTTTCCGGCTACATGGCCGGAACCTACCTTGGCGAGGGCAGCCCCTTACAGGCCGTGCTCGACAAGCACGCCATCGACAATCCATCGATGGAGCTGGTCGATGAGTACATGGGCAAGGCAGGCTATGCCCGCAATGGAGATGGTGTGTGGGCCAAGGACGGCACTCCCTTGGAGTTCAACGTCCGCACGCCGGCCTTTATCCAGCCGATCCTCGCGCCGCTGACACAGCAGCTCAAGGAGGCCGGATTTGATGCTCGGCAGGCTCCGGTGGACGATACCTGGCTGCCTGACATCACCAACGGCAACTTCGATACCATGGTCTTTGTCCATTGCGGCAGCCTCTCCGAGCCGCTCGAAACCATCAAGGACTTCCATTCGAAGTTTTCGCGACCACTGGGCACGGCGATCCCGTATTCAATAGCAGGATCACGCTACAGCAATCCCGAGCTCGACTCGATCATCGACCGCATGGAGGTGGTTCCCGCCTCGCCCGATCCGGAATCCGCCTACATGAAGGATGCCGTCGCCGCGCTTGATATCATCATGCGAGACCTGCCCCAGATCGACCTCCTCGAAGAATTCCATGTGGTGACCTTCAACAACACCTACTGGACGGGATGGCCCTCCGCCGAAGACCCGTATGTGGCGCCCTATACGCCATGGGAAGCCTTCAACCTGGTGATCCACAATCTACAGCCGACCGGCGTGCAGTAACGCACCGGCTCCACCGTGCGGCCCCCTTGCCGCCCGTACCCTTGCTTCCCTGAGGTTAGATGAACAACGAACTCCTGCGTTACATCGCTTCACGCTTCGCCCAGTTGATGCTCATCGTGTTCGTGGCGGTGAGCATCAACTTCATCATTCCACGGCTGCTTCCGGGCGATCCCGTCCAGACAGCATTGGCGCGCTTGCAATCCACCGGTGGCGCCCAGAACTTGGATATCCAGGCGATTTCGGCATCGTATCGAGCGCGCTACGGCCTCGACGCGCCTCTCTGGCAGCAATACATCAACTACTGGAGCGACCTGTTCACGCTTGATCTTGGGGTCTCGTTCGCGAACTTCCCCGAGCAGGTCTCGACCATGATCGGCAACGCCCTGCCCTGGTCCGTGGGGCTGCTGACGCTTGCCACACTGATCGCTTTCGTGACCGGCTCGCTGCTTGGAGCGCGCCTCGCCTGGCCTCGGTCCGGGCCCGTCATAAAATCGGTAGTGCCGCTGATGATGATACTCACCTCCATTCCGTTCTATCTGCTCGCGATCATCCTCGTTTACCTGTTCGCGGTGGTGTTGAAGTGGCTTCCCCCGGCGGGCGGCGTGGACACCACGCGCATCATGCGGCTCGACTGGGCGACCACAGAAGATGTGCTGCGGCACGCATTGCTTCCCTGCCTCGCCATCGTGCTCGGCAACATTGGCTTCTGGGCGCTCGGCATGCGCAGCCAGATGGTGTCGGTGCTTGGCGAAGATTACATCACCTTTGCCGAAGCCAAGGGCCTGCATCCGCGGCGTATCTTTATCTGGTACGGCATGCGTAACGCCTTGCTCGCACAAGTGACCGCACTGGCGCTGTCGCTCGGTTCGGTAGTGTCGGGCGCGGTACTCGTTGAAGTCATCTTCAACTACCCCGGGCTGGGCTCGCTGCTCTATGTCGCGATCCGCGGCCAGGACTACTTCGTCATCCAGGGTGTGGTGCTGATGCTCATCGTCTCGCTGGCGGTGCTGCTGTTCATCGTCGACCTGCTCTATCCGCTACTCGATCCGAGGATTCGGCGATGAACGGCTTTCTCCGCGCACTACAGCGCAATTACCAGCAGGGCCGGATCAGCGGTCTGCTGATCCTCGGCCTCGGTATCCTCATCGCCATTGTGCTGTTTGGCGCCATCGGCCCCATGTTTGTCGATGCCGTCAATGCACAGGTCGGCGCGGTGCGGCCCAGGATGCCGCCGGGGCCCGATTATCCGCTCGGAACCGACTCACAGGGGCGGGACATGTGGGCGCTGCTCATCTACGCCACTCCGAATACGCTCAGGATGGGGCTGATCGCCGGCTTCATTGGCGTTGGTTTCGGCACCGCATTGGGCCTGATCGCGGGCCAGTTCGGCGGTATCGTCGATGCCGTGATCCGGGTGATCTCCGACGCCTTGCTGACGGTTCCAGCCATAGCCATCCTCGTCATCATCGCCGGCAACATCGACCGCATGTCCACCGTGGTTATGGCGCTGGTCGTCGCGTCGCTGGGCTGGATGTTCACCACCCGCACTGTGCGTGCTCAGGTCCTGACCATCCGAGAGAAAGCCTATATCGAGGTGGCGCGCGTCAATGGCGAGAGCCAGTGGGAAATCCTGTTTCGGGAAATCATGCCCAATCTGATGCCTTACATCATCGCCAGCTTCGTCGGCACGGTGTCCGGCTCGATCTTGGCGGTGATCGGTCTTGAGGCGTTGGGTCTCGGCGCCCTGGATGAGATGACGCTTGGCAATACCATCTACTGGTCGCAGCAATCCTCTGCGGTGCTGCGGGGTTACTGGTGGTGGTGGGGCCCCCCGATCGTCGTCATCGCGTTGATCTTTATCGGCCTGTTCCTGACCTCGGTGGGCTTCGACCGCTTTGCCAACCCCAAGCTTGCGAGGCAGTGATGGCCACCCGTACCAGCAGCGACCCGGTTCTGGTCGTCGACAAGCTCAGCGTTCACTACCAAACCAGCAAGGGGCCCGCCAAGGCAGTGAACGAGGTATCGTTCTCGCTGCGGCCTGGCGAGCGATTGGGGCTCATCGGCGAGTCCGGCTCGGGCAAGACAACAATGGGCACTGCACTGATGCGGTTGACCCGGCCGCCGGGGAGAATCGTCTCGGGCAGCATAATGCTCGACGGGCGTGATCTCATGACGCTCAGCGCCGGCGAGTTGCGCGAGGCCCGGCTGCGCGACATCGCCCTTATTCCCCAAGGCGCGATGAGCGCCCTCAACCCCGTGATGCGGCTCGAAGAGCAGATGATCGACGCCATCATCGCGCACCGCCCGGGCATGCGGCGTGCCGAACTCGTGGCACGCGTTGTCGAACTGCTGCGCAATGTTGGCCTCGCGCCCGAAGTCGCCCGCCGTTATCCGCACGAGCTGAGCGGGGGCATGAAGCAGCGCGCGGCGATGGCCATTGCGACCTCGCTGTCGCCCAAGGTGATCATCGCTGACGAGCCGACCAGCGCCCTTGATGTGGTGGTGCAACGCCAGGTGATGCAGACGCTGGGCCGCCTGCAGGACGGACTTGGCGCTGCGGTGGTGCTGATCGGGCACGATATGGGGCTGATCGCCCAGTTCGCCGATACGGTCGGAGTGATGTATGCAGGCCGGTTGGTGGAGATCGGGCCGGTGCGCCAGATGATCAAGAGCCCAAAGCACCCCTATACCAAGCTGCTGGTGGACAGCCTGCCCGGCATCGAGGTCAAGCAGGCGCTGACCGGCATCCCCGGCTTGCCGCCCCCGCTGGTGGACCTGCCGCCCGGTTGCAGCTTCAATCCGCGCTGTCCCTTTGCCTTCGATCGCTGCCGGCGTGAAACGCCCCTGTTGTTGGACGCGGGTCCAGACCAGTTCGCGGCCTGCCATCTTTACCCGGAACACAGCACCCTGCCTCCTATACCGGCGCGGGTGTACCAGGAGGCGCTGCCGTGACCGCACTGATCGAAGTACAAGGCGTGAGCAAGCGGTACGGCGCCTTCACCGCGCTCGATGACGTGACCCTGTCCCTCTCGGACACGCAGCCCTCGATGACCGCCATTGCGGGCGAAAGCGGCAGCGGCAAGACGACGCTGGCACGCATGATGCTCGGCTTCATCGACCCGAGCGCCGGCGGCGTGTTCTATCGCGGCAAGGACCTGGCGACGATGAGCCCTGGCGAGAAGCGGCAATTCCGCCGCGAAGTGCAGCCCGTGTTCCAGGATCCGTTCGAGGTGTTCAACCCGTTCTACCACATCGACCACGTGCTGGTGACCCCGGTGAAGCGCTACAGGCTCGCCGATAGCAAATCCAAGGCGCAGGCTTTGATAGAGGACGCCCTCAAAAGCGTGGGCCTCAGGCCGCAGGATACGCTGGGGCGGTTTCCGCACGAACTCAGTGGCGGCCAGCGCCAGCGCATCATGGTGGCCCGGGCGGTGCTGCTGCGCCCGAAGCTGATCGTTGCCGACGAACCGGTGTCGATGGTGGACGCTTCCCTGCGCGCCACCATTCTCGACGAATTGCGCACCCTCAACCGCGAGCTGGGCATCTCCATCGTCTACATCACCCACGACCTGACCACGGCCTTCCAGATCTGCGACAACATTGTGGTGCTCTATCGCGGCACGGTCGCGGAAGCCGGGGCGGTGGAACAGGTGATCGGGGCGCCAAAGCACCCCTATTCGCAATTGCTGGTGTCGTCGATTCCCCTGCCCGACCTTGATAAGGCCTGGGGCGGCGAGGAGATACCGGTCACCGAAGCCAATGCGGCGCGGCGCAACGACGGCTGTAAGTTCGCTCCGCGCTGCCCGCACGTCATGGATATGTGCTGGCAGGCGCCGCCGCCGAAATTCATGCCCGACAGCCAGCGGCTCGCGACCTGCTATCTTTATCGCGACGCTCCCGTTTCGCCAGACCCCGATTGCGCGGCGGTATTCAGGCCGCCAGTTGAGGCGGTCGCCAGGATTACACAACAGGTATAGACATGAACAAGATCGATCTCGACGGCCAGGTAGCCGTGATTACCGGCGGTGCCCAGGGCATCGGTTTCGCTATCGCCCAGCGGCTGGTCCGCTCCGGCGCAAAGGTTGCGCTGTGGGACGTGCGCGAGGATCTGCTGCAGACTGCAGTCGGGGAACTCGGCGATGCGGCGAGCGCCCACACCGTGAACATCGTCGATTACCAGACGGTGGTTGCAGCCGTAGTCGCCACCGAGCAGGCGCTTGGGCACATCGATATTTTGGTCAATTCGGCTGGCATCGCCGGCAACAATGCGCCGCTTGAGGAATATGACCTCGATGAATGGCGCCGCGTCATCGACATCGACCTGACGGGGGCGTTTCATGTCAACCGCGCCATCCTGCCGGGCATGAAGGCGCGCAATTACGGACGCATCGTCAACATCGCCTCGATCGCCGGCAAGGAGGGCAACCCCAACGCCGCCGCCTATGCCGCCGCCAAGGCCGGCGTAATCGGGATGACCAAGGCGGCGGGCAAGGAATGCGCGAAGTATGACATTGCCATCAACGCTATCACGCCCGCTTCGGCCAAGACGCGGATCCTTGATGAACTCAAGCCCGAGTTCATCAACTACATGCTCAGCCGCATTCCCCGCGGCCGGTTCCTCGAGGTCGAGGAGGCTGCCAACATGGTTGCCTGGCTCGTGAGCCGGGAAAACAGCTTCACAACCGCCGCGGTCTTCGACCTGTCGGGCGGTCGCGCCACCTATTGAGGACAAGGCGATGCCGATCGATCTGAATCAGCGCCGCCCCATCGGGGACACACGCCTGGAACTGCCGGCACTCGGGTTCGGGGCGGCACATCTTGGCGGCATGCACGAGCAGGTGCCGGGCGAAACCGCCTACGCGACGCTGAAGGCAGCCTGGGATGGGGGCATTCGCTATTACGACACAGCGCCGTTCTATGGGCGGGGGCTGAGCGAACACCGCACCGGTGACTTCCTGCTTGATAGACCACGGGACCAGTTTGTCATCACCACCAAGGTGGGCCGCTATTTCCGGCGGCCTGACGATGTGTCAACCTTCGACCGGAGCCCGTGGAAGGGCGGGCTCGGCATGGAGATCGTGTGGGACTATTCGTATGACGGCGTCATGCGCTCCTACGAGCAGAGTCTGTTGCGGCTGGGGCTCGACACAGTGGACGCGCTGCTGATCCACGATCCCGAAGCCTCGATCCATACTGACGAGCACGAGTGCCGGATGCGCGACATGTCGACAAGCGGCATCAAGGCGCTCCAGGAACTCAAGCGCTCAGGGCAGATCAAGGCGATCGGCATGGGGATGAATGCGGCAGAATCCCTAACCACCATTGCGCCCCTGGTGCCACTCGATTTCTGCATCGTCGCCATGCCCTATACGCTGCTGGAGCAGGAAGCCGCCGCCGTCGGCATGCAGCGCTGTGTTGACGAGAACATCGCGGTGGTCATCGGCGCACCCTTTGCCTCCGGAATTCTAGTGACTGGCCCTGGCCCGGGCGCCCGCTACCGCTACGGCCCCGCCTCAAAGGAAATTCAGGACAAGGTTGCGAAGATACAGTCAGTCTGTACACGGCATGGCGTGTCGCTGCCGGCAGCAGCGCTGCAGTTTCCGCTGGCCCACCCTGCGGTTGTTTCGATCATCCCCGGTGGCGCCCGGCCGGAGGAAGTGACGAGCAACCTTGTCTACGCCAGAGAGCAGATCCCGCCCGCGCTGTGGGCCGATCTCAAGACAGAGGGGCTGATCACCTCCGACGCGCCGGTTCCCGCCTGAGATGGGCCGGTTCACCACCGCCGCCGTGCGGCGCCTTCCTTGTCGGGGGGTGAGTGTGGAGACTACTTCCAACAGGGGCGCCCATCGGCCTGATGGGCTCCATGGTTGTCAAGATGGAGGCCAAGTCTAGCGCAACCGGCATAGCCATTGGCTTCGGTGGGCAGCGGCACCAGGGCTGGTGCTCAACCACTTCAGACCGTTCCTTGTCGGGGAGGATTGTCGCGACATCAACAAGCTCCGGGTTAGATGTTTCGCGCCTCTATGCGGTATGCGGTATGGCCACAAACGGCTTCCAATCGCCACGACATCGGGGATCGACCTAGCATTCTGGGACCTCCGACAAAGTACGCGAGGAGCCGGTCTGCAACACCAGGCATCGTTCAATAGGGGCTTTCAAGACCTCAGCTGCAGCCAGATAGCCTCCGGGTCCGGTTGGTCCCCGGTGATGGAGTCGGCAGTGACCAGAACGGCCGGCACCGGCACTCCGGCGGCCCGCAAGCGGGGCAAGCCGACGCACAGTTTGAGGAGGGGGCGATCAAACAGCGCCTGGGTGGCAGGGCGACACGAAACTGGGCGGTGCCCTGGCTGGGCCTGTTCCCGTTCATGTCCAACATTTCTTCGAGCGACGGGGAACCGGCGCGGCTTCAATATCGAGGCTGGCGCGCCGATCCGGTGCAGGCCATGGACGGCCCTGGTGCCGTAAACCCGGCCGAGGACCCCATGTTGATCCCAGCCGGGGCAAGGTGCCCATGTGCGCCAGACACGGTCGGCCAGGACGGGCGAACTGAGCAAGGTGCCGTCCTTGTCGAGCGGCATAGCCACGTGGTGCGGCCCAGCAGGTCCAGAGCCCATCGCGCCAGGGCTCAGATATCCTGGTTCTGCGGCAGGAGCACGAGATCGCGAACGGTGGCGTTGGCA